>NZ_JBJDNC010000002.1:0-72371 GCF_044900265.1 Pseudomonas sp. NPDC089406
GAGCGCCGATCGGGCCAGGGACGGCCCGTCGGCGCGTACCCCCGGAGCAAGCCCGGAGTGAGGGTACCCCGGAGCGAAGCGCAGGGGCCGGATGAATGGAGCGAGGATTTTTTGCTTACTTTTTGATCCTTCAAAAAGTGAGCCGCCGTAAGGGCGGAAAGGTGAATAAGCGTCAATATAAATAATGAATGCGCATAAAACTCCCAAAACAACCCAACAATCAAACAATCAAACAATCAAACAATCAAACAATCAAACAATCACTCATCCCGCCGCAAATCATCAGGAATCGGCAAATCCTTCTTCAACGGATCAGGCGCCTTGCCCTTGCCAGCCCGGTACTGGCGAATCTGGAACACATAGGCCAACACCTGCGCCACCGCCAGGTACAGCCCCGCCGGGATCTCCTGTTCAAGCTCGGTGGAGTAATAGATAGCCCGCGCCAGGGCCGGCGATTCGAGGATCTGCACCTTGTGCTCCACCCCGATCTCGCGAATCTTCAAGGCAATGAAATCGGTACCCTTGGCCAGCAGCAACGGCGCCACCCCGCCCTTCTCCGGGTCGTACTGCAGAGCCACGGCATAGTGCGTCGGGTTGGTGATGATCACGTCCGCCTCCGGCACCGCCGCCATCATGCGCCTCTGCGACATCTCCCGCTGCAGCTGGCGAATGCGCTGCTTGACCTCGGGCTTGCCCTCGCTGTCCTTGTACTCGTCCTTGATCTCCTGCTTGGTCATCTTCAGCTTCTTGTGGGTCTGCCACAGCTGGAACGGCACGTCCGCCGCCGCAATCAGCAGCAAGCCCGCCGACATCCACAAGGCACTCCAACCCACCACCTGCACGCTGTGGATGATCGCCTGCTCCAGCGGCTCGTTGGCAATCGCCAGCAGCGCCTGGCGGTCGTTGCTCAACACCACCAACGCCACCAACAGGATCACGAAGAACTTGGCCAGGGCCTTGAGCAGCTCGGTCAAGGCATTCATCGAGAACATCCGCTTGATCCCCGACAACGGGTTCATGCGGCTGAACTTGGGTTGCAGCAGGCTGCCGGAGAACAGAAAACCACCCAGGGCGATAGGCGCGACGAAGGCCACCACGAACAGCAGGATCAGCACCGGCTGCGCCGCCCAGATGGCCATCTTGCCCGAGGCCAGCAAGAAGGCGCCCATGCTGCGCTCATCAACGATCACCTCGCGGGTGAGACTGAAGTTCATGCGCATCATCGCCATCAGCGACTCGGCCAGGTAGCCACCGAACGCCAGCAGGCCGCCGGCACCGGCCAGGGTCACACCGACCGTGTTGAGCTCCTTGGAACGGGCGATCTCACCTTTTTCGCGCGCGTCGCGCTTGCGTTTGTCGGTGGGCTCTTCTGTCTTGTCCTGACCGCTCTCGCTCTCAGCCATGCTCAGCCCGCCCGCGCCAGCTCACGCAGCCACAGCAGCGCTTCGCTGGCCAGTGCCTGGTAATGGGAAAGAATGTCGGCCAGCCCGACCCAGAAGATGCCAAGGCCCAGCACCAGGGTGAGCGGGAAGCCGATGGAGAAGATGTTCAGTTGCGGCGCAGCGCGGGTCATCACGCCGAAGGCGATGTTGACCACCAGCAGGGCAGCGATCGCCGGCAGAATCAACAACAGGCCGGCGCCAAGCACCCAGCTCATGCGCCCGGCCATCTCCCAGAAGTGGTTGACTACCAGGGCACTGCCGATGGGCAGGGTGGTGAAGCTTTCGGTGAGCACCTCGAACACCACCAGGTGGCCGTTCATCAGCAAGAACAGCACGCTCACCAGCATCGTCATGAACTGGCTGACCACCGCCACGTTGACGCCGTTGGCCGGGTCGACCATCGAGGCGAAGGCCATACCCATCTGCACGGCAATGATCTGCCCGGCAATGACGAACGCCTGGAACAGCAACTGCAGCGAGAAACCGAACAGCGCACCTACGATTACCTGCTCGGCGCACAACAGCACGCCGCGCAGGCTCAGCGGGTCGATCTGCGGCAACGCCGGCAGCCCCGGCACGATCACCACGGTGATGGCCACGGCCACGTACAGGCGCACCCGCGCCGGCAGCATCTTGGTGCCGATGATCGGCATGGTCATCAGCACGCCCATCACCCGGAACATCGGCAGGATGAAGGTGGCGACCCAGGTGCCGATCTGCGCGTCGGTCAGCTCCAGCATGGCGGCGTCAACCGATCAGCTGCGGGATGCTGGTGTAAAGGCCGGTGATGTACTCCATGAACTTCTGCACCAGCCAAGGGCCTGCGACGATCAGGGTGACCAGCATCACCAGCAGGCGCGGCAGGAAGCTCAGGGTCTGTTCGTTGATTTGCGTGGCAGCCTGGAACATCGCCACCACCAGGCCCACCAGCAGGCTGGGTACCACCAGGATGGCCACCATCAGGGTGGTCAGCCACAGGGCATCGCGGAACAGGTCGACGGCAACTTCAGGGGTCATGGGTCGCTCTCCTGGGCGGCGTCAGACGCCGCCGAAACTGCCGGCAAGGGTGCCCATGATCAGCGCCCAGCCATCCACCAGCACGAACAGCATGATCTTGAACGGCAACGAGATGATCAGCGGCGACAGCATCATCATACCCATGGCCATCAGCACGCTGGCCACCACCATGTCGATGATCAAAAACGGAATGAAGATCATGAAGCCGATCTGGAACGCGGTTTTCAGCTCGGAGGTGACGAACGCCGGCACCAGGATGGTCAGCGGCACCTGGTCGGGGCCGGCCAGGTCGGTGCGCTTGGACAGGCGCACGAACAGGTCCAGGTCGCTCTGCCGGGTCTGCGCCAGCATGAAGTCCTTGAGCGGGCCCTGGGCCGTTTCAATGGCTTGCTGGGCGGTCATCTGCTCGGCCAGGTAAGGCTGGATGGCCTGGTTGTTCACCTTGTCGAAGACCGGCGCCATGATGAACATGGTCAGGAACAGCGCCATGCCGGTGAGCACCTGGTTCGACGGTGTCTGCTGCAGGCCCAGGGCCTGGCGCAGGATGGAGAACACGATGATGATGCGGGTGAAGCTGGTCATCAGGATGACGAACGCCGGGATGAAGCTCAGCGCCGTCATGATCAGCAGAATCTGCAGGCTGACCGAATATTCCTGCTGCCCGTCCGCACCATTGGACAGGGTGATGGCTGGGATCGACAGCGGGTCGGCGGCCAGGGCCAGCGGCGCAGCCAACAGCAGCGCCAGGGTCAACAGCAAGCGCGGGGCGCCCTTCATCACGTCTTGTCCTTTTGATCCTTGCCCATCAGCTCGAGCAGCCGCTGGGCGAATTCCGGCGTGGCCTGGCGCGCCGCAGCGGGCACCTCGACAGGCTCGGCCAGCACATGCAGGGCCTCGATGCTGCCCGGCGTGTGGCCGATCAGGATCTGCTCCTTGCCTACCTGCACCAGCAGCAAACGGTCACGCGGGCCGATGGCGCGAGTGCCGACGATCTCGATCACTGGCGCGCCGCGCTGGGCGCTGCCTTGCATGCGCCGCAACAGCCAGGCCAACACGAAGATCAGCCCGACCACCACCAGCAAACCCAGTACCGTCTGCGCCAATTGCGCGCCCAGGCCACCTGGCGCAGGGGCCGCAGCAGCAGCGGCGGCGGATGCGGCGGCAGGCTCGGCGGCGGCAATCGCCGCCTCGCTGACCAGCAAGGCCACCAGGGCCGCGAGGGCCCGCACCCTGCCCTTCACTCAGCGCAGCTTCTTGATGCGTTCGCTGGGGCTGATCACGTCGGTCAGGCGGATGCCGAACTTCTCGTTGACCACCACCACCTCGCCGTGGGCGACCAGCGTGCCGTTGACCAGCACGTCCAGCGGCTCGCCGGCCAGGCGGTCGAGCTCGATCACCGAACCCTGGTTGAGCTGCAGCAGGTTGCGGATGTTGATTTCGGTGCTGCCCACTTCCATCGAGATGCTCACCGGGATATCCAGGATCACATCCAGGTTGGGGCCTTCGAGGCTGACGTTCTCGCTGGGTTTCGGCGAGCTGGGGAACTCTTCCATGGCCATGGCGTTGCCATGCCCGTCAGCGGCCAGCAGTGCATCGATGTCGGACTGGCCGGCGTCGCCGGTTTCTTCCAGTGCTGCTGCCCACTCGTCGGCCAGGGCCTGCTCTTCGGGCGAGTTGATCTCGTTTTCGTTAGCCATGATTTCCTCGACAGCCATTCAATTCGTTTAGTGCGACCGGCACGCCGTCAGCGGCGCGGGATCGGGTCGATGACCTGCAGCGACAGGGTGCCTTTGTGCGAGCCCAGGCGCGCCTTGAACGCCGGCACGCCATTGGCGCGCAGCACCAGGTGCTCGGGCAGCTCTACCGGGATCACATCGCCCGGCTGCATGTGCAGCACATCGCGCAGTTTCATCTGGCGACGGGCGACCGTGGCCGAAATCGGTACGCTGACGTCCAGCACGTCCTCGCGCAGGGCCTTGACCCAACGCTCGTCCTGGTCGTCCAGGTCGGACTGGAAGCCGGCGTCGAGCATTTCGCGCACCGGCTCGATCATCGAGTACGGCATGGTCACGTGCAGGTCGCCGCCGCCGCCGTCCAGCTCGATGTGGAAGGTCGATACCACCACCGCCTCGCTGGGGCCGACGATGTTGGCCATGGCCGGGTTGACCTCGGAGTTTATGTACTCGAAGTTGACCGGCATGATCGCCTGCCAGGCTTCTTTCAGGTCGACGAAGCACTGGTCCAGCACCATGCGCACCACGCGCAGCTCGGTGGGGGTGAACTCACGCCCCTCGATCTTGGCGTGGCGGCCGTCGCCACCGAAGAAGTTGTCCACCAGCTTGAACACCAGCTTGGCGTCGAGGATGAACAGCGAGGTGCCGCGCAGCGGCTTGATCTTCACCAGGTTGAGGCTGGTGGGCACGTACAGCGAATGTACGTACTCGCCGAACTTCATCACCTGCACGCCGCCCACCGCCACATCCGCCGAGCGGCGCAGCAGGTTGAACATGCTGATGCGGGTGTATCGGGCGAAACGCTCGTTGATCATCTCCAGGGTCGGCATGCGCCCCCGGACGATACGGTCCTGGCTGGTCAGGTCGTAGCTTTTGATGCTGCCCGGGTCGCCAGCGCTCTCGGTTTGTACCAGACCATCGTCCACCCCATGCAGCAGGGCGTCGATCTCATCCTGGGACAGCAGGTCCTGCACGGCCATCTGTGTGCTCCTACTGCAATACGAAATTGGTGAACAGCAACTGGTCCACGACCGGCTTGCCGACTTCCTTCTGCGCCACTTCCTGCACCACCGCGGTGGCTTTCTGGCGCAGCATCTCCTGGCCTACCGGGCTTGCAGACAAGGTGTCGAAGCCTTGGCCGGAGAACATCATCACCAGGTTGTTGCGGATCACCGGCATGTGCACCTTCAGGGCGTCCAGGTCGGCCTGGTTGCGGCCCTGCATGGTGATGCTCAGCTGCATGTAGCGCTGGCGGCCGTTCTGGTTGAAGTTGACCACGAAAGCGGGGGCCAGCGGTTCGTAGATAGCCGGCTGCTTGACGTTGCTCGCCGCGGCTTCCGGCGCCGGAGCCGACTCGCTCTTGTGCATGAAGAACCAGGTGGCGCCCACCGAGAGGCCGACCGCCAGCAGCAGGGCCACTACCACCAGCAGGATCAGCTTGAGTTTGCCTTTAGCGGCGGGGTCTTTCACTGCGTCGCTCTTCGCCATGCCAATAATCCGTCGTCCATCAGGGTTTCAAAGAAGGATGACGAGGCTTGAGCAAGTGTTATGCCAAATTTGTCCGGAAGGGAATTTCTACGCCGTCCGCCGCCCCCACAGACGTGGGAGCGGCGGCGCAATCACGCGTAGTAGTCGACCGCGCTGTCGCCGATCACCACCTGCTGCTCGACCGGGCGGGTGGCATCCGCCAGCTCGCCGCCCTCGCCCGCACCGTTGGCGGCGCGGCGAGCCGCCACACCGGACAGGTTCGAGCCATCTTGCTGGGCCTGCTGCTGTTGCTGGCCACGCGACTGGTCGGCCACGCTCACGTCCGGCTGGGCCAGGCCCTGCTGGGCGAACAGCTCGCGCAGGCGATGGACCTGGCTGTCGAGGGCGTCGCGCACCCCGGCATGGCCGCTGACGAAGTGAATCTGGGTGGACTGGTCCGCCGCGACATTGACGCGGATGTCCAGGCGCCCGAGCTCGGCCGGCTCCAGCTGGATGTCAGCCGACTTGAGGTTCTGGCTGGACAGGTACATCACCCGGTTGACCAGGCCCTCGGCCCAGGCGCCCTGGTTCATGGCCAGGGGCTGCGCCAACGGGCTGGGGGCCACTGGCACGGCATTGGCGGTCTTGGCGGTGGCGGCCTGGGTGAGGCTGGCCAGGCGGTTGGCGAAGTCGTCAACGCGGGTATCGCTGCTGGCGCTCTTGAGGTCTTTGAGGCCGTCGTCGATCAGCCCGGCAAAGGCCTTGTCGCCACCTTCGGAGCTACCCGGCTCGGTTTCGGCCTTGCCCACCAGGTTCGCCAACGTATTGACGGCCGCCTGGTTCGGGTCGGTCGGCTGCTGGCTGGTGTTGTCGCTGCGGCTGCTGGCGGCATGGGCCGAGGTGGTGCCCTTGGCCTGAGCGCTCTGCTCGAGGGCCAGGCGCAGGGTCGGCATGTCGGCCAGCGGGTCGGCCGCAGGGTCGAACTCTTCGGCGGCGACCGCCTGCTGGGGGGGCTGCTGCGCTGGCTGCGGCTGCTGCGCTGCAGACTGCAACATCGGCGCAACGGCCTCGGCCTGGGCCTGCAACAGTTGCGCGCCCGGCTGGGCATCGGTGACCTGGCCGGCCACCAGGGCCGAGTCCAGCAGTGCCGCTGCATCGCCATCACCGGCCTGGCTGGCGTCGGCAACCGGGGTAGCCGGGGCGCTGTCGTCTGCGGCCGCCGTGGCTGGCAAGCTGTTGCCGTCATCGGCAACGTCGGCCTTGCCGGCATCGTCCTTCTTGCCGCTGGCGGCAGGCTCGGGCTTATCCTTTGGTTTGGGCTGGGCTGGTGCCTGGGCCACCTTGTCATCCCGTGCCGGAACCTTGTCACGGCCCTGCCGGGCCATGACCTTGTCGAAGCCTGCGCCCTGATCGGCCGTGGGCTGCAGCGATTTGTCCGGCGCGCTGGCAACCGGGCGCGAAGCCTTGTTCAACAGGCCGGCTTGCAGCAATGGGTTGGGTGCGACAGGCATTGAAACATCTCCACGCCAGAAACTTTAAAAAACGTCTGGGTGAAGAAAAGCAAAACTCGCGCCAGGTTGGCATCAGCCCGTCGAGATACGTTGCCGCTCGCTGTGATAAAAGCGCTGCACCTCGCTGTATTCCTGGTCGATACGGTTGATCAGGTCTTCAATGCCGTACAACGGCGCCTGCTTCACCCGCTCTTCCAGTTGCTGGCACAGCCGGGCCAGCCCCACGGCGCCCATGTTGCTGCTGCTGCCCTTGAAGCTGTGCGCCGCCATGCCGAGCTCCTCGGCGTCCTTGGCCTCGTGCAGTTGGCTCAAGCGCCGCTCGGAATCTTCAAGGAAGGTCTCCAGCAATTGCAGGTAGCCATCTTCCATGACCTCCCGCAGGTCGCTCAGGACCTTGTGATCAATATGCATGTCCACCACTTGCTCACTCCCTGATCAAGCCTGTTTCACCAAGGCCCAGCACACGGCCAGAGCCCACCTACCAATCGAACGTCACCTGCGCCAGGCGCCCGCCGTCAAGCCATTGCGCAGTGCACCCCAGGCGCCTGACCAGGCTCAGCCCGCGGCCACTGAAGCCTTGCTCCTGCGGGCCGCGCGCCAATACCCTGGCGACGTCGAAACCAGCGCCACTGTCGCGCACCTCGATCATCAGACGCCCGCCCTGGGCGTGGGGTTCCACCTTCAAGCCAATGCGCACGAAGCCCTCGACCTGGTTGGCCAGCCGCTCGCCGCGCTGGCGATAGTATTCCGAGAAGCCCCGGGCGTCGCGCTTGAGGCCCGAATCCAGCCCCAGCACCCCGTGCTCCAGGGCATTGGAATACAGCTCGCTGAGCACGCTGTGCAACATGCCGCTGACCGGCCTCAGCCCGTGGATTTCCTGCAACAGTTGCACCAGGTACGGCACCGGGTTGAAGCGGCGCAGGCTGTCGCCACGCAGCTCGAAGTCCATGGCCCAGTCCAGCGGGCTGGAACGGCCGCTATCGGAATAAACCACCGGCTGCGGGGCCACGCTGTCAGGGCCGAGCATGCGCACATCGCACAGGCTGATATCGTCCCGCGGCTCGCCGCCAAAGCGCGCCAGGGCCTGCATCACTTCATCGAACAAACGCGCCGGCTCGCGGTTGGCGGCCAGTACTTGCTGCAAGCGGTGCACGCCGAACAGTTGCTCCTGGGCATCGCCGGTATCCACCACGCCATCGGACAGCAACAGCAGCCGCTCACCCTCGGCCAGCGGCAGCACATGGGTGCTGTCGTCGAACTGCTCGGGGGGCAAGATACCCAACGGCAGGTGGCGCGACGCCAGCACTCCCAGCACCTCGCCATTTTCTGCCAGGTGGTAGGCGTCAGGCATGCCGCCGCTCCACACCTCCACCGTGCCACGCTGGAAACTCAGGTTAAGCAGCAGCGCGCAACAGAACATGTCCACCGGCAAGATGCGCTTGAGCTTGGCGTTCATCTCGCGCAGCGTCTCGACCAGCCCGTAGCCCTTGGCGGTCATGCCATAGAACACCTCCGCCAATGGCATGGCGCCGACTGCGGCAGGCAGGCCGTGACCGGTGAAATCACCGAGCAGCACATGCATGTCGCCGCTCGGGGTGAATGCGGCCAACAGCAGGTCGCCATTGAACAGCGCGTAGGGCGACTGCAGGTAACGGATATTTGGCGCGCTCAGACAACCGGAATGCGCCACCTTGTCGAACACCGCCTTGGCCACCCGTTGCTCGTTGAGCAGGTGATGGTGGTGGCGGGCGATCTGGTCACGCTGCTCCAGCACCGTGGCCTGCAGCCGGCGCAGGCGGTCCATGGCGCGGATTTTCGCCGCCAGAATCACCGCACTGTAGGGCTTTGCCATGAAATCGTCGCCGCCGGCTTCCAGGCAGCGCACCAGCGCCTCTTCCTCGTTGAGCGAGGTGAGAAAGATGATCGGCACCAGTGCTTCGCCGGCCAGCGCCTTGATTTGCCGGGCGGCCTCGAAACCGTCCATCACCGGCATCAGCGCATCCAGCAACACCAACTGCGGGCGCTGCTCGAGGAACAGGCGCACCGCCTGCTCGCCGTTTTCTGCGGTGCATACTTCATGCCCCTGGCGACGGACGATCTGCGCCAGCAGCATCCGGTCGGTGGCACCGTCCTCGGCTACCAGTACACGCAACGCCTGGGCGTCAGGCATGGGGATGCTCAACTGATATCGAAGAGTTTTTCGAAGTTGGAGATGGCCAGGATCTTGCGCACATCGGGGCTGGCATGGACCACGCGGATGTCCGACTCCTCGCCGCCGACATGGTCGCGCAGCAACAGCAGCATGCCCAGCGCCGAACTGTCCAGATAGGTGGCCTCCCTCAGGTCGACCACCACCGAGTCCGGGGCCGGGTGCTGGCGCTCGTAGGCATCGCGAAACTCCTGGTGCTTGCCGAAATCGAAGCGCCCCTTGACCTTGATCGTCAGCTTTTTCCCGTCCTGTGAAAAATCAGTTTCGACTGCCATGCGAGCGATTCCTTCGATGATGGCGAATGCGGCTTATGGAAGGTTTAGCAGTGCGCAACCCGGGGTGCAAGCTTGCCCGGCCTTGTGTTGGATGTGCCGGCCCCATCGCCGGCAAGCCGGCTCCTACAGGTACAGCGTAGGCCTGAAGGTGATGTGCTCCCTGTAGGAGCGGCTTTAGCCGCGAACACCGGCGAAGCCGGTGCCATCCACGCGTCGCGCGGCCGGCTCAGAGCAGATTTTGCCGGGGCAGGCGCTGGGACAGTTCGTCGAGCAGGCGCTGCTCGCGCTTGTCTTCGGCGCGTCGGGCTTCGTCCATGTAGCGCTGCACCAGCTTGCGCAGGCCTTCGACCCTGGCATAGGCCTGCTGCCAGGCGCCGCGGGCGTTGTTGAGGTTGTTCTGGTGCCAGGCCATGCTCTGGCGCTGCTGGGTCATGGCAGTTTCCAGCTGGCCGAGAAAGCGCTGGTAGTTGACCAGCCAGTTACCGTTGACGCCGGTGCCGCCGCGGTTGATCCACTGCGCCTGGTAACCCTCGCGGAAGGTTTCAAGCTCGGCCAGCTTGGCCTGGGCCTGGGCCAGTTGCTGCTGGAAGTGCCCAAGGCGCTGCGCGGCCTTGCGCTCGGCCTCCTCGGCCATTTCCACCACCGGCGCCAGGCGCGCGGCGCGACTTGGCTGGGCCATGGCTTAGCGGCCTGCCCCAGGCGGGGTGAAGATCGCCTCGAGCTCGGCGCGGCTCTGGGCCATGGACACGTTCTCGTCCAGGCCCTGGCGCAGGTAATCGACCATTTTCGGTTGCAGGGCGATGGCCAGGTCGGTTTCCGGGTCACCGCCGGCCACGTAGGCACCGACGCTGATCAGGTCGCGGCTTTGCGACAGGCGCGACCACAGCTGCTTGAGCTTCTGCGCCTGGCGCAGGTGATCGGCATCGACCACCTGGGGCATGACCCGGCTGATCGAGGCTTCGATGTCGATGGCCGGGTAATGGCCCTCTTCGGCCAGCCGGCGCGACAGCACGAAGTGGCCGTCGAGCACACCCCGCGCCGAGTCGGCGATCGGGTCCTGCTGGTCGTCGCCTTCGGACAATACGGTATAGAACGCGGTAATCGAGCCACCGCCGGGTTCGCCGTTGCCGGCACGCTCCACCAGCTTGGGCAGCTTGGCGAACACTGACGGCGGGTAGCCACGGGTGGCCGGCGGCTCGCCGATGGCCAGGGCGATTTCCCGCTGGGCCTGGGCGAAACGGGTCAGGGAGTCCATCAGCAGCAGGACGTTCTTGCCCTTGTCACGGAAATATTCGGCAATGCGGGTGCAGTACATGGCGGCCCGCAGGCGCATCAGCGGCGCATCGTCGGCGGGCGATGCCACCACCACCGAGCGCTTGAGCCCCTCTTCACCGAGAATATGCTCGATGAATTCCTTTACCTCGCGGCCCCGCTCGCCGATCAGCCCGACCACGATGATCTCGGCCTCGGTGAAGCGGGTCATCATGCCCAGCAACACCGACTTACCCACACCGGTACCGGCGAACAGGCCCAGGCGCTGGCCGCGGCCAACGGTGAGCAGGCCGTTGATGCTGCGAATGCCCACGTCCAGTGGCTGGCTGATGGGGTCGCGATTGAGTGGGTTGATGATCGGGCCGTCCATCGGCACCCAGTCTTCAGCCTTCATGCCGCCCTTGCCGTCCAGCGCGCGGCCGGCGCCGTCGAGCACCCGGCCGAGCATGCTCATGCCCATGGGCAGGCGGCCGCTGTCGTCCAGCGGTACCACCCGCGCCCCGGGCGCGAGGCCAACGATACTGCCCACCGGCATGAGGAACACCTTGGTACCGGCAAAGCCCATCACCTCGGCCTCCACCTGCACCGGGTGGTAGCTGTCGTCGTTGATCACCAGGCAGCGGCTGCCCACCGCGGCGCGCAGGCCTTCGGCCTCGAGCGTCAGGCCGACCATGCGCAGCAGGCGGCCTTCGACCACCGGCTGGTCGGGCAGCTTCACCGCGCCTTGGTAGCTTTCCAGGCGCTTGCCGAAGCTGGTGCGGTCAAGGCGCATCGTCTTCACCGGCTGGCACGTCCAGCTCTACCGAAATGTCCGGGGCGGCCGGGTGCAGCGACTGGTCATGGGACTGGTCGTACAGTTGCGCGATGGCTTTTTCGATACGGGTTTCCATGGTCGCGTCGATGCGGCTGTGGGCCGTTTCGATGCGGCAGCCGCCAGGCATCAGCGCTTCGTCTTCGAGCAGCTTCCAGCTTTCTTCGTGGCGTTCGCGCAGGGCCTTGGCCAGCTCGAAGTCCTGCGGGTTGAGGTGGATGCGAATATTGTCGGCGCCCATCGGCAACAGCTTCAGGGCTTCGCGCAGCACATGGGTGATCTGGCTGGAGTCGGTCTTGAGCTCGCGGCCGATCACTTGGCGGGTCATGTGCGCCACCAGTTGCACCAGGCCCTTCTCGATCTGGGTGTCCTGCTCGGCGATGGGCTCGAGCAGGTGCGCCATGAGCTGCTCGAGGCTGGCCAGCTTGGCGGCCAGGGCGACTTCCGCCTCCTGGCGCACTTTCAGCTGGGTGCTATGAAAACCTTCACGCTCGCCGGTGGCGAAGCCTTCGTTGTAGGCCTCCTGACGGATGGCCTCGAGCTCTTCGAGGGTCAGTGGCTGGACTTCCTCCAGCGGTACCTCCTCGACCTCCTCGACGATTTCCGGCTCAGGTTCCGGCTCGGGTTCGGGCTCCGGGTCGAAGCTGGGCAGCGCCCACACATCGACGCCCTCGAGGTCGCGGGCGCGGATCAGGTCGCTGGGGTGTTCGGTGGTGGACATGCTCAAAAGCCTCGTTAGCTACAAGGTTCAAGCTACAAGTCGCAAGAAACAGCAGCCCCACTCGGCCTGCTGTTTCTTGTCACTTGCCGCTTGAAGCTCGCCGCTTAAATCATTTCCTCGGCGCCCTTGCCGCCGAGCACGATCTCGCCGGCCTCGGCCATGCGGCGGGCGATGGTGAGGATTTCCTTCTGCGCCGTTTCCACGTCGCTGACCCGCACCGGGCCCTTGGCCTCGAGGTCGTCGCGCAGCAGCTCGGAAGCACGCTTGGACATGTTCTTGAAGATCTTGTCCTTGACCCGCTCGTCGGCGCCCTTGAGCGACACCACCAGCACGTCCGAGGACACCTCGCGCAGCAGCGCCTGGATACCACGGTCGTCGACGTCGGCCAGGTTGTTGAAGACGAACATCAGGTCTTCGATCTGCTCGGACAGGTCGCTGTCGATCTCGCGGATCGAGTCCATCAGCGCACCCTCTACCGAACTGTCGAGGAAGTTCATGATGTCGGCGGCGCGCTTGATGCCGCCCAGGGTGGTGCGCGCGGCGTTGGAGTTGCCCGAGAACTGCTTCTCGAGGATCTGGTTCAGCTCCTTGAGCGCCGCCGGCTGTACGGTGTTCAGCGACGATACGCGCAGGACGATGTCCAGGCGCACCTTATGGTCGAAGTTGCTCAGCACTTCACCGGCCTGATCGGGGTCGAGGTAGGCGACCACGATGGCCTGGATCTGCGGGTGCTCGTAGCGGATGACGTCGGCCACGGCGCGCGGCTCCATCCACTTGAGGCTGTCCAGGCCGCTGGTGTTGCCGCCCAGCAGGATGCGGTCGATCAGGCCGTTGGCCTTGTCTTCGCCCAGCGCCTGGTTGAGCATCTTGCGGATGTAACCGTCGGAACCGACACCCAGGCTGGTCTGGTCGCCGACGATCTCGACGAACTCGCTCATCACCTGCTCGACCTGTTCGCGATGGACGTTGCCCATCTGCGCCATGGCCACGCCGACCCGCTGCACTTCCTTCGGGCCCATGTGGCGCAGCACCTGCGCAGCATCGGTCTCGCCCAGCGAGAGCAGGAGGATGGCCGCCTTGTCGACGCGGCTCAGCTTGGCGGTAACGGCTCGGTTGTCACTCATCGTCGTTGATCCACTCTTTCACGACCTGGGCCACGCGGCCCGGGTCTTCGGCCACCAGGCCCTTGATTGCGTTGAGCTGCGCCTCGTAACCCTCGGTCGGGCTCGGCAACAGAATGCTTGTCGGGCCACCCAGGCTGACGCGGTCGTTGGCCAGTTCGCCATCCAGACCGATCATGCCGCCCAGCTCCATGTCGCTATCTGCGGCAGCTTGCTTGCCACCGCCGGTGATGTTGTTGAGCACCGGACGCAGTACGCCGAATACCAGCACCAGGATGAACAGCACGCCCAGCACCTGCTTGACGATGTCCCAGAACCACGGCTGCGAGTAGAACGGAATGTCTGCCAGCTCGTCGCCACGGTCGGCGGCGAACGGCACGTTGATCACGGTCACGCTGTCGCCACGGCTGGCATCGAAGCCCACCGCGTCCTGCACCAGGCGGGTGAAGCGCGCCAAATCCTCGGCGCCCCACGGGTTGCGGGTGGCTTCGCCGCTGGCGGCGTCGAGCTTGACCTGGTCGTCCACCACTACTGCCACCGACAGGCGGGTCAGGCGACCCTGCTGCTGGCGGGTGTGGCTGATGGAGCGGTCCAGTTCGAAGTTCTTGGTGCTTTGCTGGCGCTTGTCGCTCGGGTACGGCGCGAGCATCGGCTGGCCGGTGGCCGGGTCCATGACTTGCTGGCCGTTGGAGTCGACCAGCGGCTGGCCTGGCTGGATCGGGCCTGTGGCGCCGGCGGCACCACCGGTAGTCTGCGGCGCAGTGGCCGGGCCTGGCGGCTGGTTGCTCAGGGCGCCAGGCACGCCTTGCGGGCCCTGGCTGCTGGAGCGCTGCTCGTTGACCGACTGTTCGCTGCGCAGGGCTGGCTGGTCGGGGTTGAACTGTTCGGAGGTGGACTCCACCGCGCTGAAGTCGACGTCGGCCGACACTTCGGCCTTGTAGCGGTCGTTGCCCAGCACCGGCTGCAGGATGTTGTGCACACGCTGGGTGAGCATGCCTTCCATGCGGCGGCTGTAGTCGAACTGCTTGCCAGCCATGGTCAGGGCGGTGTCCTGGATCTGCTCGGAGAGCAGGTTGCCCTTCTGGTCGACCACGGTCACCTGGGACTTGTCCAGCTCTGGCACGCTGGTGGCCACCAGGTTGACGATGGCCATTACCTGGCCGGCTTCCAGGGCGCGGCCTGGGTACAGCTCGACCAGTACCGAAGCACTAGGTTTACGCTCGTCACGCACGAATACCGAGCTTTTCGGGATGGCCAGGTGCACGCGGGCGGCCTTGACGTTGTTCAGGCTCGACACGGTGCGCGCCAGCTCGCCTTCCAGGCCGCGGCGGTAGCGGGTAGCTTCCATGAACTGGCTGGTACCCAGGCCCTGCTCCTTGTCGAGCAGCTCGAAACCGATATTGCCATCGCTCGGTGCCACGCCGGCCGCTGCAAGTTTCAGGCGCGCACGGGAGAGGTCGTCGGCCTTGACCAGCAGGGCGCCGGAGTTCGGCTCCACGCGATAGGGAATGTCGGAGCTGGCCAGGGTGTCCATGACCTGCTTGGTGTCCATGCCGGCCAGGCTGCCATACAGCGGACGGTAGTCCGGCTGCTGCGACCACAGCACCACGGCAAAGCCGATGGCCACGCTGGCGGCCAGACCGACCAACAGGCCGACCTGACGCAGCATGGGCATCTGCGAAATGTTTTCCAGGAACGCCATGCCGAACAGCGGCGGCTTGGCTGCTGGCGGGCCGCTTTTGGCGGGGGCGTTATCGACGACTGCTTCGGCCATGACTCAACTCTCGCCTTAAACCGGCATCTGCATGATGTCCTGGTACGCTTGCACCAGCTTGTTACGCACCTGGGTGAGTGCCTGGAACGACACGGAGGCCTTTTGCGAGGCGATCATCACGTCGGTCAGGTCGACACCGCTCTTGCCGATCTCGAAGGCGTTGGACAGCTGGGTCGAAGCCTGCTGCACATCGTTCACCTTGCCGATGGCTTGGCCGAGCATGTCGGCGAAGCTGCTCTGCCCCGGTGCCAGCTCGGGGGCGGCAGCGACTTTGGGCAGGGACATGGCATCGGCCTGCATGGCACGCATGTCCAACATCAGACGATTGAATTCAACACCTTGGGTCATGGACTTCTCTCTCCGGCGGCCGCATTTTTTTGACAGTCATGCAGCGGATAGGCTGGAACTAGCAAGAGGAGTGCCAGCCCGCCCATCGGTCATTCAAAACGGTGTATCAGCCGAACAGGCTGGCTTCCACATCGAGCCCTGCGTCGCGCATCTGCGCGAGCTTGTAGCGCAGCGTGCGCGGGCTGATGCCCAGGCGCTCGGCCGCCTCCTTGCGACGCCCGCGCTCGGCGCGCAGAGTGTCGATGATCATCTGGTATTCGTGGCGGCGCATGTCATCGCCCAGGCCACCGGCCTCGACCGTCAAATCCTCGGATAATGGCACCGTAGTGGCCACCGCCGGACTCGACAACGGAATGACGCCTGCCAGACAGAAATCCGCCGCCTCGATCACCCCGCCCTGCTGCAGAATCAGCGCACGCTGCAGCGCGTTGTCCAGTTCACGCACGTTGCCCGGCCAGGCATGGGCCTGCAGGCAGGCGCGCGCATCAGCCGACAGGCGTACCGGGGCGTGCTTCATCTTGCCGACATGGCGCGCGAGCAGGCGCTCGGCCAAAGGCAAGATGTCGGCCGGGCGCTCGCGCAGGGCGCGCCAGGCCAGGGGGAACACCGACAGGCGGTAGTACAGGTCTTCACGGAAACGCCCGGCGACGACTTCGCCGGCCAGGTCGCGGTTGGTGGTGGCCAGCACGCGAATGTCCAGGGCGATCGGCTTGCGCCCCCCTACCCGTTCCACCTCACGTTCCTGCAGCACACGCAGCAGCTTGGCCTGCAAGGCCAGGGGCATTTCCGAAATTTCGTCGAGCAGCAAGGTGCCGCCATCGGCCTGCTCGAACTTGCCGGGCTGGGCGGCGATGGCGCCGGTGAACGAGCCCTTCTCGTGGCCGAACAGGGTGGCCTCGAGCATATTGTCGGGGATTGCCGCGCAGTTGATCGCCACGAACGGCGCCGCTGCACGGGGCGACTGTTGATGGATGTAGCGCGCCAGCACTTCCTTGCCGGTACCGGACTCGCCGGAGATGAGCACGGTCGAGTCGCTGCGCGCCACGCGCGCGGCCAGCTCCAGTAACTGCCGGCTGGCCGGCTCGCTGGCCACCGGGCCGTCCTGCTCGGCATCCCCCAACTGGCCTGCGGCGTGGCGCTCCACCAGGCTGATCAGCGCACGGGGCTCGAACGGCTTGACCAGATAATCCACCGCCCCCTGGCGCATGGCATCCACGGCGCGCTCGACCGCAGCGTGGGCGGTCATCAGCAACACCGGCAGTTCGGGGTGGTTGCGCCCCAGCTGCGCCAGCAACTGGTGGCCGTCCATGCCGGGCATGTTGACGTCGCTGACCACCAGGCTGAACGGCTCCTCGCCCACCGCCTGGATGGCCTCTTCGGCCGAACCCACGGCGCGATGGGCGAAGCCGCCGATCTCGAGGGTATCGACCAGGGCCTGGCGCAATACACGGTCGTCTTCGACCAGCAATACCTTGATATCCATCACTGCGCCTCCTGCGCACCGATCAACGGCAGCACCACCTGGGCACAGGTGCCGCGGCCAGGCCTGGAGCGCAGGCTCAGGCTGCCCTGGTGGGCACGCACCACGGCCTGCACCACCGCCAGGCCCAGGCCGGTACCGGTGGCCTTGGTGGTGAGGAACGGTTCGCCCAGGCGCGCCAGCAATTCGGCGTCGATGCCAGTGCCGGCATCGCTGATGCACAGGTGCAGGCTTTGCTCGCGGCGGTACAGGTGCACCTTGAGGCGCGCGGGCTCGGTACTGGCCTGCAGGGCGTTGTCGATCAGGTTGAGCAAGGCACCGACCAGGGTGTCGCGGTTGCACAGCAATTCACCCAGGTGGGTGTCGCACTGCCAGCGCACCGCATGGCCCTGCACATGGGCCTGGGCTGCATGCTGCAAGGCCTGGAACAGAGCCTTGGGGGTCAGCCGGTCGCCCAGCGGCAACTCGCCGCGGGCGAACACCAGCATGTCGCGCACCTGGTGTTCCAGCTCCAGCAGGCGCTCTTTAAGGCTGCCGGCAAAACGTTGACGGGTTTCGAACGGCAGGTCGCGCTCGCCGTCGGCCAGGTGGCCTGCATAGAGCATGGCCGCCGACAGCGGCGTGCGGATTTGATGGGCCAGCGAGGCCACCATGCGGCCCAGGGACGACAGGCGCTCATGGCGCGCCAGCTGGTCCTGCAGGCGACGGGTTTCAGTCAGGTCGGTCAGCAGCACCAGTTGGCCGGGTTCGGCGTCCAGCGAGCGGGTGGCGATGGACAGGCGGCGGCCGTCACGCAGCGACACCTCGTGGCCGTCGTCCTTGCGCGGGGCGAAACTGCGGGCGATCACCTGGCGCCACAGCTGGCCGATCAGCGGCTCGCCCAGCAGCTCGCAGGCCGCCGGGTTGGCTTCGCAGACGTAACCCTGGGCGTCGATCACGATCACCCCACCCGGCAGCAGGTCCAGCAGGTTCTGCAGGCGGTTGGCCAGGCGCTCTTTCTCGCCAAGCTCGGCCATGCGCTGCGCACTGACCACCTCCAGCTCGCCCTTGAGCTCGCTGACGCGCGCCTCGAGCATGCCGTAGGACTCGGTAAGCTGGGTGGAGACCTGGTTGAACAGGGCGAACGCCTGCTCGAGGCCCAGCCGGCTTTCCTGCTCGACCGGGATGCTCGCCTGCAAAGCAGGAACTCGGGACTTGTGGGCGGCCTGGGGCATCGTGCTCTCTCGCATGGCTGACCGTCATAAAAACGGTGTGATGCCAGCGGTGTAGCAATAGCCGTGCCGGGGATGGGGGATTGGGGCGAAGCAAGGCCGACTTGCCCTTGTAGGAGCCGGCTTGCCGGCTCCTACAGGGGCGGTGAAACCGTCAATCCTCCGCCTGCTCCTCGCCGCCCTGGCGGCTCATGCCGTACTTGCGCATCTTTTCCACCAGCGTGGTGCGGCGGATGCGCAGGCGTTCGGCGGCGCGGGCGACGATGCCGTTGGCATCGTCCAGCGCCTGCTGGATCAAGCCCTGTTCGAGGCTGCCGAGGTAGTCCTTCAGGTCCAGGCCTTCTGGCGGCAGCATGGCGGGGTTGGCGAAGCTTGGCGTATGGCCGTTGATCGCCACGCGCTCTTCGAGGTCGCTGCGCAGGCTGTCCACCAGTTGCTCGTCTTCATCGTCGACGTAGCGGAATTTCTTCGGCAGCTCCGACACACCGATCACCCCGTACGGGTGCATGATCGCCATGCGCTCCACCAGGTTGGCCAGTTCGCGTACGTTGCCCGGCCAGCCGTGGCGGCACAGCGACATGATCGAGGCAGAGTTGAAGCGGATCGAGCCGCGTTTTTCGTGCTCCATGCGCGAGATCAGCTCGTTCATCAGCAGCGGGATGTCCTCGACGCGCTCGCGCAGCGGGGCCATCTCGATGGGGAAGACGTTCAGCCGGTAGTACAGGTCTTCGCGGAAGGTGCCGTCCTCGATCATGCTTTCGAGGTTTTTGTGGGTGGCCGCAATGATGCGCACATCGATGCTCTGGGTCTTGTTGCTACCCACGCGCTCGAATGTGCGCTCCTGCAGCACCCGCAGCAGCTTGACCTGCATCGGTAGCGGCATGTCGCCGATTTCGTCGAGGAACAGCGTGCCGCCGTTGGCCAGCTCGAAACGCCCGGCGCGGCTGGTGATGGCCCCGGTGAAGGCGCCCTTCTCGTGGCCGAACAGTTCGCTTTCGAGCAACTCTGCCGGGATGGCACCGCAGTTGACCGGCACGAACGGCGCTTCACGGCGTTTGGAGTGATAGTGCAGGTTGCGCGCCACCACCTCTTTACCGGTGCCGGACTCACCCAGAATCAGCACGCTGGCGTCGGTATCGGCCACCTGCTGCATCATCTGGCGCACATGCTGGATGGCACGGCTGGTGCCCACCAGGCTGCGGAACAGGTTGGGCTCGCGCTGGCGACCGCGCTCGCGGGCCTGGTCGTACATCTCGCGATAGACCTGGGCACGGTGCAGCGAATCGAGCAACTGGCTGTAGCTCGGCGGCATCTCGAGGTTGGACAGCACACGGCGGCGCAGGTCTTCGGGGAACTCCGCAGAAGAAATTTCGCCCAGAAGCAGCACCGGAAGGAACTCATCCCACCCCGCCACTGTCTTAAGCAACCCGAGCACACCGGCTGGAGCATTTACCGCCCCGATCAGCACGCACAGCACTTCGCGGCTCGACGACAAGGCCTCGACCGTCTGCTGCCAGTTGTCACTGGAGCACGGCAGGTTTTCTTCGCCGAGGAAATTCAGGACCACCGCCAGATCGCGGCGGCGGGCGCTGTCGTCATCGATCAGGAGAATCTTGGTTTCACGCCACATGCAATAGCAACTTCCCTAGTCATATCGGCGCCCGTGGGGCGTGCTCGACATCATTCCGACTGAATGGTCAGTGTTCGGACGTCTGAAATTCGAAAACAGCCACTAGTTAAGTCAAAAAACAGCGTGCAGTCAATTTAATGGCGCGCTATTTCTCGTGTTATTCGTGGTCAGGTGAACAGATGGTATACCTTCGCCGCGTTTTTTGCCTGACGTAACTGCGCCATCTCGTCGACTATCGATTGACGCTCACCGCTTGCCACGTCGATCAGCTGACGGTAAACCTCCAGCAGCTCTTCAAGGCTGGCGCGCACTTCGGCTTCGTTGACCAAGGCTTCGGCCAGTACATCCTCGACGCAAATGCGGCACTCAAGGTCGAGAGCGCCGACCGCATCCCAGTCGCGGCCAGCCAACGCTGCCAGCAACGCATCCCGGGTTCGCTCGATACGCTCGATCACCTCGCTCATACAACCTCCCGGCTCAAGGTGCCGTCGACTGCCCGCCGACCGCATCCCAGCCTTCCTTGACGGTGGCCAGCAAACCGCGGACCTCCTCCAGAATAGCCGGGTCGTTGTGCATGTTGGCCTCGCTCAGACGGCGGGTCATGTACAGGTAGAGGTTGTCGAGGCGGTTGAGTTCATCGGTCATATTGTCACGGTCAAGGCCGTCACGCAGCCCGCCAATGATGCCGATGGCCTTGCCGATGGCAATACCCTTGCCGGCAAGATCCTTGCGCTGCATCGAGCCACTGGCCTGGGCGATACGGTCCAGGCCGCCTTCCATCAGCATTTGCACCAGACGATGCGGGCTCGCCTCGGAGGTCTGCGCCTGGGCGCCGATCTTCTGGTACTGCCGAAGGGCTAACATTGGGTTCATGGGTACCTCGTCACCACGGGGGTTGCTGTATGACCGGGCTATCGGCGCGGCGTCAAAAAACTTTAGCGAGAATACAAAAAGCCCGACGGAGCGTCACGCTTCGTCGGGCTTTTGGCGTTGGTCTTTCAGCCTCGGGCCATGCCGGGCCTGCCGGTCAGGAGTTCTTCTGCTGAGCCGCCATCGCCTCGAAGATGGACGTCACGGTGTCGCGCTGGGAGTTCAGCTGACCGACCAGGGTGTCCATGTTGTTGTACTTCTTGGTCAACGAAGCCTCGAGGTCCTTGATGCGCGCATCCAGGGCGGTCTGCTCCAGCTCCAGCGATTTTTTCGCCGACTCCAGCGACTTGTTGCGGGTGTCCAGCACGCCGCCGCTGGTCGAGAACGGTTCCATGGCCTTGGTCATGCGGTCGAGCACGCCGCCATCACCGTTGAACAGGTTCTGCACCTCGCCACCGAGCTTCTGATCGTTGATGGCTTTGGTGAACTTGGTGCTGTCGAACTCCAGCATGCCGCTGGCCTGGGAGGTGTTGATACCCAGCTGCGACAGTACGGTCAGCTGCCCGGAACCTGACGTCGCCGGCACCACCAGCTCGTTGCGCAGCGCAGTGAGGATGCTGCGCACTGCCGAGTCACCTGCCAGCGCCGGGGTGCTCCAGGTGCCGTCGGAGCCCTGTACCGACTTGCTGACGGTGTTGATGTTCAGCACCAGCGAGTTGTAGGCATCAACGAAAGACTGCAAGGAGGTCTTCAGGCCGTCGGTGTTGGCGGTCACGCCAATCGATACCGACGAGTTGGTGTCGGTCTTGGCCAGCAACTCGAAGGTCATGCCGCTGATCGCGTTCTCGACCTTGTTCGACTTGCTGGTAAGCGCCATGCCATCGATGTTGAATTCGGCGTCCTTGGCCAGCTCGCCAACGCGCCCGGAACCACCGGCAGCGGTCATTTCGGCCGCCGGGTCGATGGTCATCACGCCGGAGACGGAGATGTCCGACTCCTTGCCCATGGTGTCGGAGCTCAACACCAGGCGCGAGCCCTGCCCGTCGTTGACGATGTTGGCCGTGTAGCCCTTGGACGTGGCTTGGGCGTTGATGGCGTCACGGGTCTGCTGCAGGGTGGCACCGGCCGGGATGGTCACATCGAAACTGGTGCCGTTCTGGGTCAGGGTCAGGGTGCCGCCACTGGCCGACACCACCGAGCTGCTGTCGGTGTAACGGTCACTGGCCACCCGCGAGGCGGTAGCCAGTTGCGAAACCTGCACCGAATAGCTGCCATTGACCGCGGAGCTGCCGGCAGTGGCCTTGACGGTCTTGTCGTTGGAGCTGGTAGCCACCGAACCCAGGAACGCAGGGTCAGTAGCGCTATTGAGCTTCTCCAGCGTACTTTTGAACGCCGTCAGCGCGCTCTTGAGGCCACCGACGGCCGAAATCGACGCGGTGTTGGCCGAGGTACGGCGGTCGAGCTGGCTTTGCTTGGGGGTTTTCTCAGCATTAACCAGGGCCTCCACAATGGCCGTAGTATTGAGGCCGGAACCCAGGCCCAAACTCGGTAGAATTGGACTTGCCATTACAAACTCCTTATCTGGTTAACGCCAACAAGCTCAACCGCCCCTGCAACTAAAGGGGCGAATCGGTCGGCCAGCCGTCAGGCCTTGATGTCGAAAAGCACGCTGTTGGCATCCTGCAGGCTGCGGGCCAGTTCCAGCGCGGTTTCCGAGGGGATCTGGCGAATCACTTCACCGCTGTCGCGGGCGACCACCTTGACGACCCATGTGCCGGTGGAATCATCCACCGAAAATTCCAGGTTGCGCTGCAACGACTGGACGAAATCCTGTATTTCCTTCACCGCCGAGTGTAGCTCGGCTTCACTACCGGGGGCGGCAGCGTCTTGTACCTGCGATGCGTCACGGACCTGGCCGAAGGCCTTGAGCGCAGCATCATCCTTGTGCATGTTGCCGGCTACCGACGACACCGGATACGACGGGCTCGACTTTACGCTTATGTCCATCGTGCATCACCTCTGAAAGTAAAAAGCGAGAGAGTGCGCAGGCACCCTCTCGCTGATTGCATCGCGCTATTACTGAAGCAGTTTCAGTACGGCGGATGGCAGTTGGTTGGCCTGGGCCAGAACTGCGGTCGAAGCTTGCTGCAGGGTTTGCTGCTTGGTCAGCTGAGCGGTTTCTGCGGCGAAGTCGGTGTCTTGAACGCGGCCCATGGCGGCAGCCGAGTTCTCGTTCATGCTTTGCAGGTTGTTGATGGTCGACTGGAAGCGGTTCTGGATGGCACCCAGGTCCGACTTGGTGTCGTTCACGGTTTGCAGAGCGGTGTCGATTGCGTCGATTGCAGCGTCAGCCGAGGTGTGAACAGCGGCGTCGGTGGTGCCCGAGATCGACAGGGTACCGGTGCCAACACCCAGAGTCGAAGCTGCGAACGAGGTGCTCAGGGAAACGGTCAGGGTCTGGCTGGTGCCAGTCATCGCGCCAACCTGGAACTCCATGTCGCCAGCCGAACCGTCCAGCAGTTGCTTGCTGGTACCGAAGGTGGTGGACGAAGCGATACGGGTGATTTCGTCGGACTTGGCAGCGAACTCTTTGTTCAGAGCGGCGCGTTCAGTGGTACCGTTCGAGTCGTTTCGAGCTTGCAGAGCCAGCTCACGCATACGCTGCAGGATGTTGGTGATTTCCGACAGAGCGCCTTCAGCGGTCTGGGTGATCGAGTTACCGTCGTTGGCGTTCTTGATGGCAACGGTGGTACCGGTAACCATGGTCTGCAGCTTGGTAGCGATCTGCTGGCCGGCGGCGTCGTCTTTGGCGCTGTTGATGCGCAGGCCCGAGGACAGGCGGGTCATCGAAGTGCCCAGAGCGTCAGAAGCTTTGTTCAGGTTCTTCTGCACGCCCAGCGAAGTGGTGTTGGTGTTTACGGTTAAAGCCATGACGAATTCCTCGTTGGATGGATACTGCGGCTTCCGGCCCTGGCATCCGCCGGGTGTGGCCTAGAGAACCTTCGTAATGGTTATCGTCGGTTTTGCAAGTTGCTTTAGGGGTTTCGCAAAAAAAAATGCCATCACCGCGCCACCCCTTGTATTCCGCGCCTTCCAGCCCACCCCACATAACCCGCTGAAAAAACCAAGTGTGACGCACGTCACATTTCAGTGCGCTGCGCCCTGCCCGATCAGCTGCACCAGCTCGTATTCCAGGTAATCAGCCAGGGCCAACCAGTCCTGGCGCTGCTGCGCATCGAGCATGGCCTGCAGCAGCACGCTGCCGGCCTGCGGTTCGAGCCGTGGCAGCACCGCCTCAAACAGCTCGACCATGCGCACACCGCCTTCGACATCGCGCCCCAGGCGCATCAGCGCGGCGCACTCGCGGGCCGCCTCCACCTGACTGCTCGCATTCATGAACAGAACTCCGCATCGAACTCGGTACCGGCAATCAATGCGCCGTCTCGGCTGGTATTGAAAAAGCGCACCTCGGGGTGGCGGGCAATGAAGCGCTCAAGCTCGATGAGGTAGCCACGGAAGTTGAGCTGGGTGCGTACCCGCTGGCCATGCCCGTCGAGCACCCAGTGGCTGGCATGGCTGATCGACGGGCCCAGGGCGCCATCCTCCCAGCCAGTATGGGTGCGACCCCCCGGGAAGGCGAAATCGGCGCCGAACAATGTGATGCGCTTCACCCCAAGCCGCACCGCCAGGTCCACCGCGGGGTGCAGCACGCTGCCGCCGACGAACAATTCGGCGCGGGGGATTTGCTGACGCACCTGCGCATACAGCTCGCTGCCGGAATAAGCGCTGTAACGCGGGCCTTGCCATTGACCGAGCAGCTCGACATCGAGCATCGGCATATAGACCAGCGCGATGCCCTGCGAACCCTCTGGCGGCAGGTGCCCGATACGGATGGCGTGGTCGACGCTAACGACGATGTCGGGCTGAATACCGGCACGCTTCAAAGGCAGGTAGGCAGTATCGACGCAGATCAGCAGCGGCCGCTCGCTGCGCTCGCGAATGGCTGCCAGCGCCGGCAGATGCCGGGCCAGGCTCGGGCCAGTGGCGATCACGTAGCAGTCGCGGCCCTTTGCAGAGCCGAACAGGCTGGCGACATCCGGGTCCTGCTGCAGCAGCGGCAGGCTTGCCTCAAGCAACCCCTGCAACCGCGCATCCGCCACATCGAAGCGACGATTGTTATAGGCCAGGTGGCTCTCGCTGATCAGCCGGTCACGGATTTTTGCGTTGAAGTCGTCGGCCAGCACCAGCTCGGAGGGCAAGGCGAAGAACGGCAGCTGGATTTCGCTGCTGTCGCCGGCAAACGCCAGCTCGACGCGGGGGTCGAGCAGCCAGTCGGAATGATCCAGAAGCTGCACCACCAGCTCGAACAGCGCGCCGTTTAGCAGAAAAACGCACAGACGCTGAAGCTGGGGACGCTCCAGCAATACCCTGGGCAAGTCGCCAAGACCCACGCCGTAGAGGTGAATCACCTCACTGCCTTCGGCAAGGCTGGCGGCCTGCAGGCGCGCCTCGGCAACCCGGTCATGGCGGCTGGTGAGCTGAATACCAGAGATGCTCAGGGTCGAACCCAACCCCTCCACCAGCTCGGCTTCAAACGGCTCGCCCGCTTGCTGCTGCAGGCGCTCGAACAGCGCCGGCCAGCGTGCCTGCAGCACCTCAGCGTTAGCCTGGAAAAATTCGCTCATGCTCGAGCTTCCCTTACCTGCAAAACGCTGAAGCCTACCTGACTACGCCGGTTTATTCAGCCCGGTGAAGAATGGCCGAGCCCCACGACAGGCCAACGCCGAAGCCACTGATGGCCACGCGCTTCCAGGTGCTGTCGTTCAGGCGCTTTTCCAGCAGCAGCGGGATGCTCGACGACACGGTGTTGCCGGTCTCCAGCATGTCCTTGACGAACTTGTGCGCCTCGGACTTCTCCGGCTCTTCCTCGAAGCGCCGCGCCACGGCATCGACGATCGCCGCGCTGCCCTGGTGAATGCAGAAGGCGTCGATGTCGCTGTTGTGCAGGCCCGACTCGTCGAGCAGCTCATGCAGGTGCGCCGGCACCTTGACCAGGGCGAAGTTGAACACCTGGCGGCCGTTCATGTAGAACTCGCCGTCGGTGACTTTCAGGTAGGGTGCGCCCGCGCCATCGGTACCGAACTTCGACTTGCCCAGCTGCCAGGCGGCGTCTTCGCCCATCCAGGTAGCGGTGGCGGCATCACCGAACAGCATGGTGGTGTTGCGGTCTTCGGGGTTGACGATCTTGGAGTACGGGTCGGCGGTGACCAGCAGGCCGTTCTTCAGCCCTGCGGCTTCCATGAAGCCCTTGAGCGCATAGATGCCGTACACGTAGCCGGAGCAACCCAGGGAGATGTCGAAGGCAGCCACATGGGTCGGCAGGCCGAGCTTGTGCTGGACGATTGCGGCGGTGTGCGGCAGGCCCTCTTCGTCACCGTTCTGGGTGACGACGATCAGCGCATCGATGGCTTCGCGCTTGAGTTCAGGGTTGGCGGCGAACAGGTTGTTGACGGCCTCGACGCACAGGTCGGAGGTTTCCTGTTCTTGCGCTTTGCGCGGCAGGAAGGCCGAGCCGATCTTGCCGAGGATGAAGGTTTCATCCTTGTCGAATTTTGCGCCTTGCGCGTAGTTGTCCAGGCCGGCAGCGGGCACGTAGCTCGCGATGCTTTTAATGCCGATCATCATGGCTTCCCAATAAAAAACAGCTCAATACCACCGCCCGGATGACTGGGGCAGCGCCTGAAAAAAACGGAATCCGCCGCCCCACGGGTGGCGCAGGCGAGCGGCAAATGCACGCCGGCCCCATTAACGATTAAAGAGGGAGATGCCCGCTCTGACCGATAGGTCACGAAATATTGCAGACAATCGCATATTTTGCCTGGGTGCGTCACCCCGGCGAGGCGCAAAGTGGGGTAATGGCGGCACAGATACAGCGCCGGGAGCGGACCTAACACAATCCTGTAGGAGCGGGCTTGCCCCGCGAAGCGGGCGATGCGGTGGATGGCACCGGCTGCGCCGGTGTTCGCGGCTAAAGCCGCTCCTACAGGTACAGCGCCTGATTCAGGCTCTGCTCGATCCTGTGGGAGCGGCTTTAGCCGCGAAGCAGACGACGCGGTGGCTGGCACCGGCTGCGCCGGTGTTCGCGGGCAAGCCCGCTCCCACAGGGAACGCGCCAGCTTTTAGAAATCGAGCAAGACAGTTGCTCCCACAGGTACAGCGCCTGATTCAGGCTCTGGGCGATCCTGTGGGAGCCGGCTTGCCGGCGATCAGGCGATCAGTTGCAGCCAGTCAAACGCCGCCGAAGCCGGCTTGAGGTCGCGCCCCTGGACCGCGCCATGCCACTGCGCCGACCACTTGTCGCGCAAGGCTGCCAGCGCCGCCGGGTCCTCGGCCTGCACACCGAAGCTGCACACCTGCGCCTGCGGTGTCCACACCGTCAACAAGCCCTCGGCAGCGGCCTTCAAGCACAGGTCGACATCGCCATAGGCGCTGGCGAATGCCTGTTCATCCAGGCCCTGCAACGCCCGGTACAGCTCGCTGCCGATCATCAGGCAGGCCCCGGAGACCGCCGTGCAGTTCTGCTCCACGGCCAAGCGTTGCAGGTAGCCGGTCGCCTCCCCGGCTTCGCCGGCAAAGGCCGGCAGCACCTGGCCATCGGCCGTCAGCAGCAGGCCGGCCTGGCCGAGCTTGCCTTTTGCGTCGAGCAGCTTGGCACCAACCACCCCCACCTCGGGGCGCTGCGCCTGGTTGAGCAGGCTTTCGATCCAGTTGGCATTGACCACTTCGGCATCGGCTGCCAGCAGCACCAGGTATTCCCCTTGCGCCTGGGCCGCAGCAGCATTGCGCAGCGCTGCCGGGCTCAGGCGTTCGGCGCTTTGCAGCACGCGCACCTTGCCGGCCGCCTGCTGCTGTAGCGCCAGCCACTCAAGCAACTGTGGCGACTGGCTGGCGTTGTCGGCGATCAGCACTTCGTAGCGGGCATAGCGGGTGCGCTGCAGGATGCTGCTGACACAGCGCTGCAGTGGCTCCAGATTGTCTTCGCTGAGCAACAGGATGCTCACCAGCGGCCGTTCAACATGGCGGTAGTCGATGCGCAAGGTGCCCGCCTGCGGCGCGCTGACCTGGGCTTTGTAGCCACGACTCACCAGGTGCCGGCTGAGGGCCTGGCGGGCATGCTCATCGTCCCCGGCCTGCGGTACGGCGGTAATCAGCAGCGGCTCATCCAGGTGTGCCAGGCCGTTGAGGCCGCCCCGCTCGATCAGGCGCAGCAGCAGGTCATATTCCAGGGCATCAGTGAACTGCTTGTCGAAACCGCCCGCCTCTACCAGCACCTCACGGCGCAGCAGCCAATGGCGCGCCATCAGCGCCGGGTTGCTTTGCAGCAGGTCCAGGTTGACCCCCGGGCGCAGCAGTTCGTGCCAGGCGCCGTTGGCCTGGCGCTGGATCTCGTCCACTGCGACCGCGCGGCACTCTGGCGCGTTCATCAGCTCAAGGCCGGCGCGCAGCAAGCCGGTGGCGGTGAACTGGTCACCGGCCTCGGCCAGCAGCAGCCATTCGCAGGAGGTCTGCCGGGCGATCTGGTTGATCCGCTCGACATAGTCCTCGCGGCTGACCTTGATGAAGTGCAGGGTGTTGTGCAGCGAGGTGGCCATCGGCGGCTCGCCGGTGGTGAACACCATGATGCGGAACGCCTTGCTCAGACCACCGACCAGGCTGTCGAAGGTGTCCTGCAGTGCGGTCTGGTTGTTGTCCAGGTCCAGCAGAAGGATGCCGAACTGCGGCCCGCCCTGGTGCAGCGCCAGGTGCTCGGCGATGGCGCTTTGCGCAGCGGCATCGGGCTTGCGTGCCTGCAGCCAGTCGAGCAGGCGCCCGGAACGCATGTTGCCAAGCAGTTGCCGGCCGCTCTGGTGCGGCACGCTGTTCAGGCGCTCCAGCCAGGCGAACAGCGCCTGGCTTTCTGCGTTTTCACCCCGCTCGCGCAGCTGCTCGGCCAGGCCGCGCACCACCTCGCGGTTGAAGGCGTTGCGCTTGAGCGCATCCCACAGGCGCGACCACACCGTGCCCGGCGTATCGTTGGCCTGGGGCTGCAACAGCTGCTCCTGGCGCAGCAGCAGCGGCTCCAGCTCCTGCAACTGCAGGCGGCCGGCCGGCATGGCGTGGATCAGGAATTCGAACGCGGTCAGTTGGTCGAAGAAGGCCTGGTTGTAGAACGGCATCTCGACGTACTGCGCGGGCTGGAAGGTACGCACCGGCGGCTTCAACGGGTCGGCCCAGCTCGACACCCAGAGCAGTTCCAGGGTCAGTGCCCGGCCCTTGAGCAAGCCGTCGGCCATGGCCGCGAAGCTGTCCAGCGCCAGTTGGCGACGGCCCGCGTGGTCCAGGCCCTCGATGGCGGTCGGCAGGCCGGCGAAGAAGTCGGCGTAGCGTTCACGCTCGGCAACTGCCTTGGCATCGGTGAACGCCAGCACGTGATACACCTCGGTGTTGTGCTCCGAGACGCCGTAGTTGGTTTCCCGTACTGCATAGGGGATCGGCAGCAGACGCGCCTTGGCGTTAGTCAGCAAGAAGTAGGCATGGCCGATTTCCTGCCACTCGAAGCTGGTGCCGGCCGGCAGCAGCTCGAACCACTGCTGCAGCAGCGCGGTGCGAGTGATGGCGTAGAACGGCGGAATGAACTCGCCCATGAAGTCCAGCAGGCGCTGCTCGGCGCGCGGCTCGGCGTAGTCTTCGCGAACCTTTTTATTGCGCCGGTGGTAGAGCACCTGGGTGGCCTGGGCCAGGTAGTTCAGGCAGTAGCCGTGGCACAGGCCGTAGTCGGGGTTGGCGTCAAGGAAGTCCAGCGACTGGTTCATGCCGTCGAACAGCAGGAAGTCGTCATCGGCGGCAAACGCCATGTACGGCGTACGCACCAGGTTTACGCCATAGGTCAGCTTGGCCTGCAGACCCATGTAGGAAAACTGCGGCAAGTGCAGGTATTCCACGCCCGGGTACTGGGCGGCCATTGCCGCTGCCGATTCGGTCGAGGAGTCCAGTACCAGGATCGAGCACGGGTAGTCCTGATAGTACTGCAGCGTGCGTTGCAGGAACGCCTGACGGTTGTGCGTCATCACTACCAGCGTCAAGCGCTCGCGCAGTGGGGTTGCCTGGTCTGCCGCAAAATTGCCTTGCATAGTCTTCACCACCATTGGCGTTGCCGCCGAAGAAATCGAACTGTGTATGTGTCTCAGCGAACCCGGCGCAGGTAGCCGTCCGGCGCCACGGTGATCATCAGCTTGTTCTGCATCTGGTAGTCGATCTCGAAGCTGTCGTTCCCCTTGAGGTACTCCCACACCGCAGTCTTGGGGTTGTCACCCACATCCCACGGGCGGTCGGGGAAGGAGCCGGCCGGCATGTCTTCGACCACGGTGTCCATCACCACGCAGTAGCTGCCCACCGCCACCAACGGCGCGTACAGCTCCAGCTCCTTGAGCACGTGCGCGTGGGTGTGGTTGGAGTCGAGCACCACGATGACCTTCTTGCCCTCGGCGATCGCCCGCACCTGCGCGGCAATGCCTTCGTCGATGCTCGAGCCCTGGATCATGCGCACGCGCTTGCTCATCGGGTGCGCCTCGATGGCTTCGCGGTTGTGCGCGCGGATGTCGATGTCGATGCCCAGCACCTCGCCATGGCCCTGCAGCTCCAGCAGGGAGGCGTAGTAGAGGATCGAGCCGCCGTGGGCGATGCCGCACTCGATGATCAGGTCCGGCTTGACCTGCCAGACGATCTCCTGCATGGCCATCATGTCCTGGGGCAGCTGAATGATCGGCCGGCCCATCCACGAGAAGTGGTAGGTGTACTTGTGCTCGGCGGACTTGTCGTAGAAGTCGCGGGACAGCTGCTGCAACGCCTTGTCTTCACCCTGGGCGGCAATTTGCGCGGTGCATTCGGCTTCGAAGGCCTTAATCGGCGAGTCGGTCATTTATCGGGTCTCGGTAGACAGGTGTGCTGAACGGGCGCTGTCGACGGCGTGGCAGTGGCCAGCGGTCATACGGCGGTTTGATTCGGGGTAACTGGAATTCTTCACAGGCTGGCCCCCAGCAGTGCCCGCAACTGGCGGGCATCGCCCCAGAACGCCATGGGTTCGTGGGCCGGATAGGGGTAATGGCCCAGGTTCAGCGCAATCTTCGCGCCGCGGCTGGCGATATGCGCCTCCACCAGGTTGCGTACAGATATCGGCCGGCCGCTGCAGCAATTGACTACGCCGGTGAAATCGCGCAGTTCGAGCAGCCCGGCCAGGTTGGCGACCACCGCCTGCACAGGCAGAAAATCGCGCAGCTGTTCGCCGCCAGACATGTCAAAGCACGCCTGCCCGGCGTCGATGGCGCGGTCCAGTGCCGCCAGCAGGCTGTTGGGGTTCTGCCCCTCGCCATACAGGTAGAACAGCCGCACCCATTGCAAGTTGAACGGCAATTGGCGGGCCAGGCTCTGCAAAAACTGCTGCAGGCTGTGCTTGGCCAGCCCGTAGGGGTTGGCCGGCTGACACAGCAGCGCCTCGCTCAAGGCGCCGTCCTGCAGCCCATATTCAAAGCAGGTGCCGGTGACCTGCACCTGGCTCACCCCCGCTTCCACCACACGGCGGATAAAGCCGTAGTCGGCCATCAGGTTGTGCTCAAGGTGGAACAGGCCCTGGTAGTTCGGCAAGCCGGGCCAGGCCAGGTGCACCAGTGCATCGATGCCCTCGCACAGCGCGCCCACCGCCAACTGCGGGTCGTGGATATCGGCGCTGACGAACTCGACCTGGTCGAACCACGGCAGCGCCTGGGCAGGCTCCTGCCGGCGGGCCACGGCGCGTACCTGGTGCCCGCGGGCGAGCAGCTCGGCGACCAGGTGCCGGCCGACAAAACCGGTGGCACCGGTGACCAGCACTTTCATAGAACGGTCAGCTCCGGCACGGCGATGACGAAACGCCCGCCCCACTCACGGATGTGCGCCTGCTGCTCGCTGACTTCCTTGAGCAGGTTCCACGGCAGCACCAGCACGTAGTCAGGCTGCTCGATGGCCAGGCGCTCCGGCGCCACCACGGGGATGCGGCTGCCCGGCAGGTACTTGCCCTGCTTGTGCGGGTTGGCGTCGGCGACCCAGGCCAGCAGGTCGGGCTTGACCCCGGCATAGTTGAACAAGGTGTTGCCCTTGGCGGCAGCGCCATAACCAACCACGCGCTTGCCCTCGGCCTTGGCCTGCAGCAAGAAGCGCAGCAGCTGCTGCTTGATGCGTTCGGCCGCCGGTGCCAGGGTGTTGTAGAACGCCGCCGTGGTCACCCCGACCCGCGCCTCGATCCCCAGCAAATCATCGACGCAGGCCTTGCGCGGCTGCGGGCCGCCGGCACGCTGGGCGAACACCCGCAGCGAGCCGCCGTGGGTGGGCAACTCGCTGACGTCGAAGATCTCCAGGCCGTTACGCGCGCACAGGGTGTTCACCGCCGTCAGCGACAGGTAGGAATAGTGCTCGTGGTACAGGGTGTCGAACTGGTGCTCGGCCATCAGGCACAGCAGGTGCGGGAACTCGAAGGTGGCCACGCCATCGGCCTTGAGCAAGGTGGCGAAGCCGCGCAAGAAGTCGTTGATGTCCGGCACGTGGGCCAGCACGTTGTTGGCCGCCATCAGGTCGGCCGACCAGCCCTCGGCCACCAGCGCCTCAGCAGTTTGCTCGCCGAAGAACACCTCGCGGATCTCCAGGCCCTTGGCACGCGCCGCCTGGGCGGTGCTGCGGGTGGGCTCCACGCCCAGGCATGGGATGCCGCGCTCGGCCACGTACTGCAGCAGGTAGCCGTCGTTGGCGGCGATTTCCACCACGCGGCTTTGCGCGCCCAGGCCGAAGCGCTCGACCATCTGCGCCACGTAGTCGCGGGCATGGGCCAGCCAGGAGCTTGAGTAGGAGCTGAAATACGCGTAGTCGGCATCGAACAGCGCATCGGCCCGGGTGTAGTCCTCGGTCTGCACCAGCCAGCAGTGCTCGCACACTGCCACTTTCAGCGGCACCCAGGCCTCGGCGGCGGCCAGCTGGTCGGCACGCAGGTAGGCGTTGGACGGCGGCGCGGTGCCGAGGTCGATCAGGGGCAGGCTCAGGCAGGTACCACAGCCACGGCAGTTCATGGACATACTCCGGCAAACGATGGCGTCAGCCAGGGGTGTTCGGCATCCCGGGCAGACAGATTCTTGACAGCCAGCGGCCAGTCGATGGCCAGCTTCGGGTCATGCACCGACAGCCCGCCTTCACGACCCGGGGCATAGTCGGCGCTGTGCAGGTACAGCAGTTCGGCTTCCTCGCTCAACACCTGGAAGCCATGGGCGAAACCGGCCGGGATCAACAGGCTGCGGCCGTCGCCCGCGCGCAGGTGCTCGGCGTGCCAGTGCAAAAAGGTCGGCGAGCCCTGGCGCAGGTCCACGGCCACATCCCACACCTCACCGCGCAGGCAGGTGATGAGCTTGGCTTCCGGGCTGTCGCCGAGCTGGTAGTGCAGGCCGCGCACGCTGCCCTGGCCGACGGTGTGCGAGTGGTTGATCTGGCGCACATGGAACGGCGTACCCAGCTCGCCCAGGCTGCCCTCGCAGAACAACCGCGAAAAGCGGCCACGGGCATCGCCATGGCTTTTGTGTACCACGCTGAACAGGCCGTCCAGGGGCAAGGCTTGCAACTGCAGGTCGGTCACGACAGCTCCGCGTACAGGTTCAACTGGTCGAGGGTGAAGGCGCGCATGTTGTCACCGCGCTGCCAGGCCAGGTGCCAGTCCAGGGTGTGGCGCAGGCACTCGTGCAGCGACCAGCGCGTGCGCCAGCCCAGCACCTGACGGGCGCGGGAGCTGTCCAGGCGCAGCAGGCCGGCTTCATGCAGCTCGCTTTGCTCCACCTGCACGCCCGGGGCGTCCGGCCACTGCCGGGCCAGATAACTGACCACCGAACCGACGCTGCACATGTCCTGCTCGCCCGGGCCGAAGTTCCACGCACCGGCGTAGGCCGGGCCTTCTTCATACAAGCGCTCGGCCAGCAGCAGGTAGCCGGCCAGCGGCTCCAGGGCGTGCTGCCAGGGGCGCACGGCCTGCGGATAGCGCAGGGTGACCGGCTCGCCGGCCGACCAGGCCTTGAGCACGTCGGGGATCAGGCGGTCGGCGGCAAAGTCGCCGCCGCCCAGCACGTTGCCGGCGCGCGCGGTGGCCATGGCCAGGCCGTGTTCGGCATGCTTGGCGGCCGGGAAGAACGACGCCGCATAGGATTGCGCCAGCAGCTCGCAGCAGGCCTTGCTGCTGCTGTACGGGTCGTGCCCGCCGAGGGCTTCGTTCTCGCGATACGGCCAAGGCCATTCCTGGTTGGCGTACACCTTGTCGGTGGTCACCAGCACGCAGGCGCGCACGCCACCGACCTGGCGCACTGCCTCCAGCAGGTTGAGGGTGCCCATGACGTTGCTCGAATAGGTGCCCAGCGGGTCGCGGTAAGCCTCGCGCACCAGCGGCTGCGCCGCCAGGTGCAGGACGATCTCGGGTTCGGCTTCGGCGATCACCTCGAGCAGCGCGCCCAGGTCACGCAGGTCGCCGCGCACATCCTTGATGCCGGTACCGGCCTCAGCCAGCTCGAACAGGCTGGGTTCAGTACCAGGGTCCAGGGCAAAGCCTGTCACCTGCGCACCCAGCTCACGCAGCCACAGCGCCAGCCAGCTGCCCTTGAAGCCGGTGTGGCCGGTCAGCAGGACCCGCTTGCCCTGCCAGAACGCCGGGCTCAGGCCCACTGCTTCCATGGGGCCTCCCCGCTTTGCCAGAGTTGCTCGAGGTGGTTCTTGTCGCGCAGGGTGTCCATCGGGTGCCAGAAGCCGTCGTGCTGGAAGGCGTTCAGCTGCGATTCGGCAGCCAACCTGGCAAGGGGTTCGGACTCCCACGAGGTCTGGTCGTCGGCGATGTAGCCAAGCACCTTGGGCGACAGCACGAAGAAGCCGCCGTTGATCCAGCCGCCGTCACCGCGGGGTTTCTCGACGAAGCCTTTGACCTGGTCGCCGTCGCGCTCCAGGGCGCCATAGCGGCCTGGCGGTTGCACGGCGGTGACGGTGGCGAGCTTGCCGTGGGCCAGGTGGAAGTCCACCAGGGCGCCGATGTTCAGGTCGGACACGCCGTCACCGTAGGTGAAGCAGAAGGCTTCTTCGTCTTCCAGGTAACGCGCGGCGCGGCGCAGGCGGCCACCGGTCATGGTTTCCTCGCCGGTGTCCACCAGGGTGACGCGCCACGGCTCGCTGTAGTTCTGGTGCACGTCCATGCGGTTGGCGCGCATGTCGAAGGTGACGTCGGAGGTATGCAGGAAGTAGTTGGCGAAGAAATCCTTGATCGCATAGCCCTTGTAGCCCAGGCAGATCACGAAGTCATGGATGCCGTGGGCCGAGTACTGCTTCATGATGTGCCAGAGAATTGGCTTTCCGCCGATCTCGATCATGGGCTTGGGCTTGAGGTGGGACTCTTCGCTGATACGCGTGCCCAGTCCACCGGCCAGAATTACCGCCTTCATGTTGTCCCCTCTTGTTCGTCACCGGCCATGGCTCGTGTGGCTGCACGATTTATGGCGATATCAGAGGGGACTTGCAGGAAACGCGCCAGAGTGGGCTGCACAGATCCTTGTAGGAGCAACTGTGTTGTGCTGACTGTACCGGCCTCATCGCCGGCAAGCCGGCTCCTACAGGTACGGCGCCGACTCGAAGCTTATGCGATCCCTGTGTAGGAGCGGCCTTGTGTCGCGAAAGGGCTGCGCAGCAGCCCCGGCAATTTTGCATGATGCCGAGATCCTGGGGCTGCTGCGCAGCCCTTTCGCGACACAAGGCCGCTCCTACACAGGGAGACTGGGCGTATTCGCAATTGCGTATCAGCCTGGCATCCAGCCGCTGTACCAATGCTGCACGTGGTCCTCGCGCAGCACGTAGTCGCGCAACACTTCCTGCCTCAGGCGGTCGCCCATACGGTAGCTTTCGTCCGGGTCGGCCAGGTGCATGCGGATCGCCTGCAACCACTCCTCGGTGCTGTTGGTCTTGATCCGCGTGCACGGCAGGTAGCCTTCGTAGGCGCGGGTGTCGGTGACGATCACCGGGTAGCCGCACACCCCGTACTCCAGCAGGCGCAGGTTGCTCTTGCAGTCGTTGAAGATGTGGAACTCCAGCGGCGCCAGGGCAAGGTCGAGGTTCAGGCTGGCCAGCTTGGCCGGGTACAGCTCCATGGGCACCGGCGGGTGGAATTCCTTGAGGTACGGGCGCAGCGCCGGCGGGCACATGCCGAAGAAGATCCAGTCCACCTCGTTGGCCAGGGCCCTGACCACCTCGGCGATCACTTCAAGGTCGCCGGTGTGGCTGGTGCCACCGCCCCAACCCACGCGCGGCTTGCGCGAACTGCGGCGCTGGCTGCGCAGGCCGGTCCACAGCTGTTCGGCGAGCATGTTCGGCATTACCCGGATATCGCTGTGGGCGCCGTGCAGCGCGTCGGCCAGGGCCTGGGTCGAGACCACCAGGCGGTCGCAGCGCTCGATGCCGCGGCGCAGTGATTTTTGCAGGTCATGCGGCACGTGCTTGAGGTGGTCGTTCTTTTTCGGTACATCGACCACATAGTCGTCCAGCTCGTAAATGCAAAAGCCCTTGGAGAAGGTCTTGAGGCGCTCGATCTCCTTGACGAAGTTCTCCTGGTAGCGCCCCTGCACGATCACCACATCCGGCGAGCTGCGCTCAAGCTCCACATTGGTGGGGATCTCGAAGTATTGCTGCTGGGTCACCCAGCCGGCCTTGTCCAGCTCGGTAAGCGGCTGGATCACCCGGTAATGGCCGACGGCGCCGGTATTCATCGGCAGCGCCAGCACATGGGGCAGCGAGCGCCCGGCAAACGGCATCCAGCCGGCTTTCAAGCCCGGGTCCAGGCAAAAACCGGAGCCGCCCAGGGCCAGGTTGATGTTGTAGGCCGGGTCGCGTGCCACCCGCGGCATCCAGGCTTCGGCGAACACCTCGTGCTGCTGCACCAGGCGCGCCTGGCGCTCGGCGCTGCGGGCAGCGTCGGGCGCAGCTTCCGCCGGGCGGTCCAGCACCAGGCGGGCATCGGGCGCCCACACCACCAGGTAACCGGCCTGGCACAGGCGCAGGCCCAGGTCGATGTCGCTGAAGGCGACACCGAACTGCGCATCGTTCAGGCCGCCGACACTGTCGAACAACGCCTTGCGCACTAGCAGGCAGTCGGCGGTCACCGCCGAGTAGTTCTGCGCCACCTGCAGGCGCTGCATGTAGCCCCCCGCCTCTGCCGGCTCGCCAACGAAGGGTGAAGCCACCCCGCCGCGCAGCCCCAGCACGCTGCCCGCCTGGACCACCAGGCCGCGGGCATCGCACAGCTTGGCCCCGACCGCGCCGACTTCTTGACGTTGGCCATGGCTAAGCAACGCATCGAGCCAGCCCGGCTCGGTGACCACGGCAAACGGGCTCAACATCAGCAGGTAGTCGCCCCGGGCCTGCTGCGCCGCCAGGTTCTGCTGCGCGGCCAAGCTGGTTTCTTCGCCCAGGCTCAGCACCCGCAGCTTGCCACCACCCAACTGCTGCATCGCCGCCAGCCAGGCGTGAATGTCGGCGCCCTGGCTTGCGTTGTCGACGATCAGTACTTCGTAGTGCGGGTAGGCGGTCTTTTCCAGCACGCTCTCCAGGCAGCGCTCGAGCGCCGGCAACTGGTCGCGCACACTGATCACCAGGGTTACCAGGGGCTGCGCGGCATGCAGGTAGCGCACCTGGTTGATCAGCCCGTCGCTGTTGCGCAGCTGGTAGCTGACGCCCAGGCGCTCGAGGTGCACCTTGAGCAGTTGCGGGTTTTCCTCGATCACGGCCGCCGACGACAGCCAGGCGGCATAACCGAAGGTGCTCTCGCCCAGCACTTCTGGGATGTGCTCGATGACTTGCGGGCCCTGCGCTTCCACCAACCGCCAGAGCAGGTCATGGGGGGCCAGTTCGCGGTAGCCGGCGGCAAAACCGCCCAGGGCCTGAAGGGCGCTGCAGGAGAACGCCAGCATGCGCCCGGTGTAGGGGTAGCCGCGCATCAGGTCGAGGTTGAAGTCGGGCTTGAATACCGGCTCCTGGGACTCGCCGTCACGCAGCACACCCTCATCGCCATAACAGCAGGCGATCTGTGGGCGCGACACGATGCGCTCGGCCAGCAGCATCAGGCTGAAGGCGCTGAGGCGGTCGCCGGCACGCAGCAGGTAAATCCAGTCCGCCCCGCCCAACTGCCCGACCAGGGTGTTCAGTTGCGCGGCCCAGTCGGTCTGCAACGGCTGGCTGATGACCTTGGCGCCCCACTCCCCTGCCTTGGGCGAGTGCGACAGCACCAGGGTGGCATCGGCGGCGTAGGCCTGGCCTGCGATGCTGTCCAGCGTCACCTGCAGCGCGTGGGCGTTGCCGTCGCTGTCGATCACCACCGGCACGATGCGCGGGCGCACCGGCCAGTGCTCGCTCAGGCGCATCAGCCGTGCCAGCACCAGCGGGTCCTGGCGGCAGGCCAGCCACTTGCCGTAGAGCTCGGCAAAACTGTCGCTGTCGCTGCCGACCTTGGAGTCATGAATGGCTTGCAGGCAGCGCAGGGTGTGCACCAGGAACAGGTTGTCCCAGGCGCGTTGGGCGTCGAGCTGGTCGCCCTGGAGGAACTGCACCCGCACCCAGCCGCTGAACGGTTCACCCTCGCGGGTGCGCGCGGCGAACATATCGCGCAGGTGCTGCGCCTCTGTTGCGGCGGCGGCCTTGATGTCGGCCTGGCTGCTCAACTGGCCCGGGTGGACCCGCTCGATGCAATGCACCCCGGCAGTCACGCCCAGGTGCCCGCGGCGCAGCAGGCACACGAACAATACGAAGTCGAGCAGCGCCACAAACCCCGGCGCCAGCGCCGGCAGCAGTTCGCGCAGGTCACTGGCGCGCAGCAGCACGCAGCTTAAGCCACCGATGAAATTGAGCTGGCGCGTCTCGAAGAAGTCCAGCAGGTCGCTGCCATTGAACAGCGTGGCGCCAAAGGTGAGCGGGCTGGTTTCCAGGCGCTGCGGCAGGATGTGATCGCCTTCGTCACCCAGGTGGCGGCGGGCCGCGACCAGGCTGATCTCGGGCTGCGCCCTGAACAATTGCACCTGGCTGGACACGCAATCGGCCATCAGACGGTCGTCGTCGCAGAGGAACTTGATGTAGTCGCCCTGGCTTTGCTCAAGCCCCTGCTGCAGGTTACCGGCAAACCCCAGCGGCTCGAGGTTGCGCAGGTACAGCAGCGGGTGACGGGCCAGTGCGCGCAGCTCCTCGACCGAGGCTTCGATCTCGGGCCCACGGCTGTCGTCGCAAACGATGATTTCGAGGTTTTCGTAGTCCTGGGCCAGGGCGCTGGCCAGGGCCGCACGGAAGAACCGCGGGTTGCAGGCGGGGATGACGAGGCTGACCAGGGGGGCTGGGTTCACGGGGGAATTCTCTCGACAGGCGACTGCCCGCAGAGAATTCAGAACAGTCGCAACCACAGGGGAAACACGGCGCCGTCACCCTCGCCCGGGGCGGGCAGAGGGTGACCGCAGCAGGCGCACTCAGAGGGCGTTGAACAGGCTCAGCTGGCTGATGCGGGCAAACGCGGTCTGCGACGCTTCGAGCATGGCCTTCTGCTGGGTCAGGCGGATCACCACTTCGGCAGGGTCGGAGTCGCGGATCGACGACTGGGTGTTGGTGTTGGCGATGGTCAGGCTCTCGTTGGTGGCCTGCTGGATTTCCAGCGCCTTGCCCCGGGCACCGATATCGGTGACGGCGGTGCTCAGCGAGTCCTGGCCGCTCTGGATGTTGGCAATGGCCGAGTCCAGGTCGGCACGCAGCTGCTGGTAGGCCGCCGCGTCGCCTTCGATCGGCTTGCTCAGGGCAGTGCGCAGCTGGGCCACGGTGTCCAGTACGTTCTGGGTCTGGTGGTTGTCCACGGTCACCATGTACTGGTCGCCCGACTGCTGCGGCGGCGTGGTGCTGAAGGTGAAGTCGACACCGGCGGCCGAGGCCACGTTGCCGGCCATGGTGCCGCTCGCCACCGGGCGGCTGTCGGCGGTCAGCGGCTGGGCATACAGCTCGAAATCGGTGGCGCTGGTGAACTTGATCACCGCACCGCCGTTGGGGAACATCGCCTGGTACTTGGCCGGGTCGGTGATGCTGGCCGAGGTCACCTGGGCGCTGGACGGGTTGCCCGGGCTGCGGGTGGTGTTGATGCTGTCGGGCTTGCTCTGCAGGGTGAAGCTGTGGCCTGCCACGGCGGTGTCCGGCACGTCGCCATCCTGCAGGTTGATGTTCAGGCGCAGGTCGACACCACGGAAGCTGACCACCGAGCCGCCGGCGGTGTTCGGGTCGAAGGTGCCGCCCTGGGTGGCCTCGGCGGTGACGTCGTTGCCCAGGCTGTCGGTGATGCTGAACTGGGTGCTGCTGAGCATGGTGATGGTGTACGGCTGGCCGCTGCGGAAGCGGTCGTTGTAGGTGACGCTGCCGGACACCTGGCCGTTGGACAGCTTGACCCGGCCATCATCCACCGCCGGGGTGGCCAGGGTGGTTTCGGTACGACTGGTGTTCAGGGCCTGCTGGAACACGCTGAAACCGGTGCTGTTGCCGGCCATCTTGAGCATGTCACCGACCTGCAGCTCGAGCTGGGTCTGGTCGCCCTGGTAGGAGTAGGTGCCATCGGCATTGCGCACGAACGGCGCGGTGTCGGTCTTGGAACCGGCGAACAGGTACTGGCCGTTTTCATCGCGGCTGTTCATCAGGCTCAGCAGCTGGTCTTCCAGCTGGCCCAGCTCGGCGGCCTTGGCCTTGCGCTCGGTGTCGGTGTAGCCGGCGTTGCCCGACTCCAGTGCCAGCTCGTTGACCCGTGTCAGGATCGTGTTGATCGAGTCGAGCGTGGTCTCGGCCTGGTTCAGCGAGTTGGTGATGTTGGTGGCGTTGGTCTTGTACTGCGCCAGCATGTCTGCCTGGTTGCCCAGCTGCAGCAGGCGCGCCGCCCCCACCGGGTCATCGGCGGCGGTGTTGACGCGCACGAAGGAGCTGGCTTCTTCGTTGGTCTTGACCACGTTGGAATAGTTGCGCTGGTAGTTTGCCGCGCTCGACTGGTAGAACTGGGCCGTGGAAATACGCATGGGCAAACTCCTTAAAGCGCAGCGATCAGGGTGTTGAAGATTTCCTGCGCCGTCTTGATGATCTGCGACGAGGCGGTGTAGTACTGCTGATACTTGACCAGGTTGCCGGCCTCTTCATCCAGCTGCACGCCGGACACCGAATCGCGGGCGGCGGTGGCCTGGGTGAGGATGACGCCGGTGGCCTGGGAGTCCATCTGGCCCTGCTTGGCCTTGGCGCCCACGCTTTCCACCAGCTTGCCGTAGGCGTCGGTGATGCTGATGCCCTTGGTCGAACCGATGTCCATGGTCTGCTTGGTCTGCAGGCCTTGCAGGGCCAGCGCGTTGCGGTTGTCCGAGGAGCCTGCGCCGGTCAGCGCGACGCTGAAGGTATCGCCCTCTTTGGGCGAACCGGCGATGTCCATCTCGAAGGTGAAGTTCTTCTGCGTGCCGCTGGCGTCGTTGATCGGGTTGCCGGCGCTGTCGATCATCGGCACGCTGAAGCTCAGGGTGTTGCTCTGGCCCGGCACGAAGGTGCCGGTGCCGATGCTGTTGCCCTTGGCATCGAAGGCTTCGTAGGTTTGCGGCGAGGTGGTCTCGCTGCCGAACACCAGGCGTACCGGGGTCGAATACTTGATGCCGGTCTGCAGGTCGAGGCGCTGGGCCGGGTCGGCGATGTCCAGTACCGAGGTCAGCACCGGCTGGGTGATCACACCGGTACCTTTGTTGCCGCTGTTGGTGGTGGCGGTCAGCGGTGCGGCCAGGGCCAGGCGCTTGGCGTCGGTGAGCACCACGTCCATTTCGGCCGAGGCATTGCGGGTGGGGGTGATCTTGAAGCTGTCGCCCACTGCCGCGGTACCGCTGGCCAGGTCGATGCTGAAGCCATCGATCACCGGCGCCGGGTCGTCGTTGGTGCTGAAGGTGCCCATGTCGGTGCCGTCAGGCAGCTTCTTGACCTGGTACTGGTCAGTGCCTGGGCCGACGAAGGTCACCTGGTAGTCGCTGGTGCTGAGCTTGCCGGTATCGCGAATGACCACGTTCAGGTCGGCGCTGCCGGTGTTGCCCACTTTCGGCGTGCTGCGCGCCGACATGGCCTTGTCGCTGTTGATGTCGTTGAACAGCGCCGCGCCGAACTCACCGTTCTTGTCGATGCCCTGCCCCAGCTGGGAGTTCATCTGTTCGGCAACCACCAGGGCGATACGGCCCAGCTCGTTCATCGCCGGGGCCAGGGTGTCGCTGCGGTAGCGCAGCAGGCCGCCCATCTCGCCACCGGTGATGCTGCTGGTGATGTCCATGGTGGTGCTGCCGCGGTCGATCTTGACCGCGTACTGGGTCGGGTCGGTGGCGCTGGGCTCGGCGCTCATCTTGTTGGTGGTCTTGCCCAACACTAGCGACTGGCCGTTCTTCAGGTAGACGTCGATGCTGCCGTCACGCTCGACGGTCTGCACGCCAACCAGCTCGTTGAGCTGGCGCACGGCTTCGTTGCGCTGGTCGAGCAGGTCGTTGGGCTGGCCGGTGATCGCCGAAACCTTGGAGATCTGCTCGTTGTACTGGGCAATGCTCGAGGTCAGCTCGTTGATACGCGAGGTCAGCGAGCTGAGGTTGCCGTTGATGTTGGTGTTCTGCTCCTTGAACTGGGCAGACAGGCTGTTGAAGCGGTTTGCCAGGGCGTCGGCGTTGCTCAGCAGCAGTTGGCGCGAGGCGTCTTCGGTCGGCTTGTTGGCCGCGCTCTGCAGGGCCGAGAAGAAGTTGGCCAGGGCGCTGGTGATACCGGTGTTGCTGTCGGACAACAGGTTGTTCAGCGGCGTCACCTGGTTCAGGTAGGTGGTGCTGTCACTGTTGAGCGAGGTGGCGGTTTGCAACTGCGCGTCGAGGAACGAGTTATACACCCGGCGAACGTCAGCCAGCGTGGTGCCGGTGCCCATGAACACCTGACCGTCCTGGACCGAGCCCTTGCTGCGCTGGATGTTCTGCTGACGGGAGTAGCCGGCGACATCGGCGTTGGCGATGTTGTTGCCGGTGGTATGCAGGCCCGACGAAGCGCTCGTCAGCCCGGACATGCCAATGTTGATCAAACTCGCCATGGTTCAAGCCCTTAAAGTTTCGTTGTGGTACCGAGCGACGCGTAGCTCTCGTACGACTTCATCTGTCTTGCGATCTGCGAGATCTTGCTGGCGTAGTTCGGGTCGGTGGCGTACCCGGCCTTTTGCAGCTCTCGCACAAACTGTTCTGGTTTATCGGCCGACTTCACCGCTTCTTGATAGCGAGAGTTGTTCTGCAACAGGCTGACCAGGTCGTGGAAGCTGTCCTGGTACGAATCGTACGAACGGAACGCTGCGGTTTCCTTGACGAACTGCCCGTCGCGGAACTCGCTGGTGATCGCCCGTGCCTCGCCACCCTGCCAGTTGCCGGTGGCCTTGATGCCGAACAGGTTGTGGCTGCTGCTGCCGTCGCTGTTGCGCATGACCGACTTGCCCCAGCCGGTTTCCAGGGCGGCCTGGGCCACCAGGTAGCGCGGGTCGACACCGATGCGCTTGGCGGCCTGTTCGGCCATCGGCAGCATGGTGGCGACGAATTCGTCGCTGCCGGCGAAGGCTTTTTGCGGCGCCAGCGGCGGCTGGGCCACGGCACGCCCGAGGATGCGCATGCCGTTGCTGCTGCTGGCCGCGAAGGCCTGGGCTGGTTCCCAGTCACCCTTGACCACGCCATTGACCAACGGCTGGCCGTCGCGGGCCGGCACGGCGGCGCTGTTGGTGGTGGCCGCCGACGGCACGATACCGGCCAGCAGGCGGTCGGTGAGCTTGCCTGGCAGCGCCAGGCGCCGCGAATTGAGCGCCGCCACGTCGTTGCGGTGCACGCTGGCCTGGGTGGCGTTGGCTGCGGCATCCACCTTGGTGCCCCACAGCGCCGGGGCATTGCCCTCGATGCGCGGGAACGGGCTGGTGTTGACCGGGGCAGCCTTGTTTTTCGACAGCTGGCGCACCAGCACGTCCTGCAGGCCGATACCACCACCCTCGCGGGACAGGCTCACAGCCAGCTGCTGGTCGTACATGTCGCGGTACTGCTTGACCGTCGAGCTGTTCATCGGGCTGTCTTCGTCGGCCATCACATCGGTGGCCTTGCGCGATGCCTTGAGCATTTCACTGACGAACAGCGACTCGAATTCCTGGGCCACCTTGCGGATATTGGCCTCGCTGTCACGGTCACCGTGCTTGAGCGAGTTCAGGCGGTTGAGGTCGGTGAACGCGCCGCTGTCGCCACTGCTCGAGACCAGGCTTTTGCTGTCCATTGCCACCGCCCTCAGATCACGATCAGGTCGGCTTGCAAGGCGCCGGCCTGTTTCAGGGCTTCGAGGATCGCCATCAGGTCGCCAGGGGCTGCGCCCACCTGGTTCACCGCACGGACGATTTCATCCAGCGTGGTGCCTGGGCCGAACTTGAACATCGGCTTGGTTTCCTGCTCGGCATTGACCCGCGAGCGCGGCACAACTGCCGTCTGGCCATTGGAGAACGGGCCGGGCTGGCTGACGATCGGGTCTTCGGTGATGGTCACGGTCAGGCTGCCGTGGGTCACCGCAGCCGGCGACACCTTGACGTTCTGGCCGATGACAATGGTGCCGGTACGCGAGTTGATGATGACCTTGGCCACCGCCTGACCCGGGTCGATCTCGAGGTTTTCCAGAATCGACAGGTAGTCGACACGCTGGTTCGGGTCCATCGGCGCACTGACCCGCACCGAACCACCGTCCACCGCTTGGGCCACACCTGGGCCGAGCAGCTCGTTGACCTTGTCGACGATACGCTTGGCGGTGGTGAAGTCGGGGCGGTTGAGGTTCAGGGTGAGGCTGTTGCCCTGGTTGAAGCCGCTCGGCACCGCGCGCTCGACGGTGGCGCCAGCAGGAATGCGGCCGGCCGACGGAACGTTGACGGTAATCTTCGAGCCGTCGCGGCCCTCGGCGTCGAAGCCGCCCACCACCAGGTTGCCCTGGGCAATGGCGTAGACGTTGCCGTCGATACCCTTGAGCGGGGTCATCAGCAGGCTGCCGCCGCGCAGGCTCTTGGAGTTACCGATCGACGACACGGTGATGTCCACCGCCTGGCCGGGCTTGGCGAAGGCCGGCAGGTCGGCATGCACCGACACCGCGGCGACGTTCTTCAACTGCACGTTGCCGGAGCCTGCCGGCACCTTGATGCCGAACTGCGACAGCATGTTGTTGAAGGTCTGCAGGGTGAACGGAGTCTGCGTGGTCTGGTCGCCGGTGCCGTTCAGGCCCACCACCAGGCCGTAGCCGATCAGCTGGTTGGTGCGAACGCCGGAAATGCTGGCGATATCCTTCAGACGTTCGGCGTGGGCGGCGAACGCGCAGGTCATGAGCAGTGTCGCGGCAATCAACCGCCTAGCGTTGAACATGGTCATCCGTACTCAGAAGGGCCAGAGCGGGCTGATGAAGAAGCGATCGAGCCAGCCGGGTTGACTGGCGTCGGCGAACGAACCGGTACCGGAGTATGTAATGCGCGCATCGGCCACACGGGTGGACGGCACGGTGTTGTCGGTGGCGATGTCGTCGGCGCGGATCATGCCGGCGATACGCACCAGCTCTTCACCGGTGTTCAGGGTCATCCACTTTTCGCCGCGCACGGCGATGATGCCGTTGGGCAGCACCTCGGCGACGGTGACGGTGATCGAGCCGGTCAGGGTGTTGCCTTGCGATGCCGAGCTTGCACCCTTGGTCGCGCGGGTACCTTCGTAGCCGGCATTGAGGGTGAGGTCGCCGCTGCCCAACGGGTTGTTGGTGTTGGGCACGGTACCGAACAGCGAGGTCAGGCCGATGTCGGCCTTGCTGTCCTTGGCGATCTGCGAGCCGGCGTTCTTGCTGGCCGAGGTGCGCTCGTTCAGGGTGATGGTGATGATGTCACCCACCCGGAACGCCTTGCGGTCGGTGTACAGGCTCTGCTCGAAACCGGCCTGGTAGATCGAACCGTTGTTGGCCGCTGCCGGCAACGGGGTGCGCGGCAGAACCGGCGCGTAGTACGGGTCGTTGGGCTTGGGCGTCGGCGCGACGCAACCGGCCAGCGACACCGCCCCCCCCAGGGCGAAAACGGACAACAGACGCTTCATGTTGCATACCTCACGGTGTAACGAGCTTTATGGCTTACAGCTGCTGAGTGACGAACGACAGCATCTGGTCGGCGGTGGAGATGACCTTGGAGTTCATCTCGTAGGCACGCTGGGTGGTGATCATGTTGACCAGCTCTTCCACGGTGCTCACGTTGGAGTTTTCCAGGGTTTGCTGCAGGGTGGTGCCGAAGCCGTTCAGGCCTGGGGTGCCGACCTGCGGCGCGCCGCTGGCGGCGGTTTCCAGGAACAGGTTTTCACCGATGGCCTGCAGGCCGGCCGGGTTGATGAAGTCGGCAGTCTGGATGTTGCCGATGACCTGCGAAGCCGGGTTGCCGGCAACGGTGATCGATACGGTGCCGTCCTGGCCGACGGTGAAGGTCTGGGCGTCGTTCGGTACGACGATCGCAGGCTCCAGGGTGAAACCGTTGGCGGTGACGACCTGGCCGTCGGAGTTCAGGTGGAAGGTGCCGTCACGGGTGTACGAGACGGTGCCGTCCGGTTGCAGCACCTGGAAGAAGCCGCGGCCGTTGACGGCCATGTCCAGCGGGTTCTCGGTGGTTTGCAGGCTGCCGGTCTGGAAGTTCTTCTGGGTGCCGACGATGCGCACACCGGTACCGACCTGCAGGCCCGAGGGCAGTTCGCTGTCCTGGGTGGACTGGGCACCCGGCTGGCGTTTGATCTGGTACAGAAGGTCAGCGAACTCGGCACGGTCACGCTTGAAGCCGGTGGTCGAGACGTTGGCCAGGTTGTTGGAAATGACGGTCAGGTTGGTGTCCTGGGCGGACAGGCCGGTTTTAGCGACCCAAAGAGCCGGAAGCATCAGTATTCTCCTCGTGCGCCTGTTTTACGGCACCCGTTCAAGTGTGGTTAGCCGATTTGCAAAACACGCGCCATGGCTTCATCGCCTTCTTTGGCTGCGTTCATCATTTTCACGTGCAGTTCGAACTGGCGGGACAGGGCCAGCACCGAGGTCATTTCTTCGACGGCGTTGACGTTGCTGCCTTCGAGGAAGCCAGACACCACGCGTACGTTGACGTCGACAGCAGCGGCCTGGCCGTCCTTGGTGTGGATCAGGCCGTCGAGGCCCTTGGTCATGGTCTTGATGTCGGGGTTGACCAGCTTGATGCGGTCGACCTCGGCCATCACCCGCGGGTCTTCACCCATGGAGCGGATGCTGATGGTGCCGTCCGAACCCACCTCGACCTTTTGCTCCGGCGGGATGGCGATGGGACCACCATTGCCGATCACCGGCATGCCATTGCCGGCACGCAGCACGCCGAGGGCGTCAATGTTCAGGCTGCCGGTGCGCACGTAGGCTTCGCTGCCGTCGGGCGCCTGCACGGCGATGAAGCCCTTGCCGGCGACTGCCACATCCAGCTCGCGACCGGTCTCGACCATCGGCCCTTCACTGAAGTCGGTGGCCGGGCGCTCGGTCATGGCGAAGGCACGCGACGGTAAAACGTCGCCGAATACCGGCATCGAGCGCGCCTGCTCCAGGTCTTTCTGGAAACCATTGGTGGAAACGTTCGCCAGGTTGTTGGCGTGGGCCTTCTGGGCCAGCGCGTTCTGGCTGGCGCCGGTCATGGCCACGTAAAGCATCTTGTCCACAGTCATCCTCCGCTGCACTGGCGAACGCTTGCCGCTCGCCGTTGCTGTGCAGGCTACAAAGCAAGTTCCGAACCAACTTTTGAAATTTGTGAAAAAGCCCGTGAATACGGGCCTTTGCGGGATTTTTCAGGGCGCCTGGTGCCGGATAACCGGCGCCGGGTTGCCGCTGGTGGCAATAACGCTACCCCGTGTAGGAGCCGGCTTGCCGGCGATGGGGCCGGCAAGGCGCAAGGCAGGCCCGGCCTCATCGCCGGCAAGCCGGCTCCTACAAAGGCGCGCGTCAGCGCTATGGTTCGCGGCAGCCGGCATTGGTGTAGGGGCCGGCGAACTTCTTCCAGCCCTCCCCCGGCGACCACTGCGAGCACACCAGGCGCCCGTCGGCCTGACTTTCCCAGCGCCACCAGGGCGCGGTACCGGCCTGGGCCTGGCACAGGCAGAACGCGGCCAGCAATGCCACAAGCAACTTGTTCATCACCCCTCCTGCAAAAACGACGAACCCCTTCACAGGGAAAGGGGTTCGCCGAACACGCTCAAGCGCAAAGCATCAGGTCATCTGGATGATGGTCTGCATGATGGTGCTTTCGGTGGAGATGGTCTTGGCGTTGGCCTGGTAGTTGCTCTGCGCCTTGATCAGCTCGACCAGCTCTTGGGTCAGGTTGACGTTGGAGGCTTCCAGCGAGTTGGACTCGACGCTGCCCAGGGTACCGGTCTTCGGCGTATCGATACCCGGAATGCCCGAGGAGTAGGTCTCGGTCCAGCGGGTACCACCGATTTGCTGCAGGCCCTGCTCGTTGGCGAAGTTGGCCAGAGCCACCTGGCCGATGGCGCGCGACTGCTGGTTGCTGAAGCTGGCGAACATCACGCCGGTGGAGTCGATCGACAGGCTCGACAGGATACCGGTGGCGTAACCGTCCTGGGACTGCGACATCCGCGCAGTCTCTTCGTTGAAGGAGGTGGTGCTGTTCATCGACAGGCGCATGCCACCGGCAGCGGCCGCAGAACCGTTGGAGGCCCAGTTGCCCGATGCATCCTTGGCGGCCGGGATCCAGCCGTTGAGGGTGAAGGTGTTGTTGGTCACGGTCCAGGCGGTCGGCGGGGTGACTGCCTGGGCAGTCATCGACGCCACGGTACCGTCGGAATTGAACGTGATATTACCTTGCAGCGGAGCGGTGCTGGTCGGGTCGAGCGGGTTGCGGCCATCGACCAGAGTGTACATGGTCCACTGGTTCGTACCGGTCTTGCGGTAGAACTGCTCCATGGTGTGCTCGTTACCCTGGCTGTCGTACACCTTGGTCGGGAACGACTTGGTGTAGGTGGTATCGTCCGCAGGGTCGAACGCAGGGCCCGCAGGCGTAGCGGTCGGCAGCGGGATGATATCGGCCTCGGAGTTCAGGTTGATGCCCTGGTCGATCAGGGTGGTGGCCTTGGGCGCCAGCGCCGAGGTGTCGATTTTCAGGTCGGTCAGCACGCCTTTCTTGATGTTGCCGTTCTCGTCGGCGGCATAGCCTTGCAGGCGCAGGCCGTCCGAGGTGACCACGTAGTTGTCCTTGCTGTTCTGGAAGGCACCGGCACGGGTGTACACCTGCGCGCCGTTGTCGGACAGGATGAAGAAGCCCTGGCCCTGGATGCCCATGTCCAGCACGTTGCCGGTGTTGTTGACGTCGCCCTGGCTGAACTGCTGGGAGATCGCCGCCAGGCGCACGCCGTTACCAACCTGGTTCTTGCCAACGCCCAGGCGGTTGGCGCCGGCGTACACGTCGGCGAACTCGGCACGGGAGGATTTGAAGCCTGTGGTGGCGACGTTGGCAATGTTGTTGCCGGTGACGTCGAGCTGCTTGCTGGCTGCGTACAGACCGCTAAGGCCGATATTGAAAGACATGGTGTCGCTCCTTTTTTTGCCGTTCTGTCGGCCTTAGATACCGATGGTTTGTACGTCGGACAGGGAAACCTTGCCCACGCCTGCGAGGTTGAGAACCATCTCGCCGGTGGTGTTGAAGCTGACGCTGGTGACCTTGGCCGGCAGCAGGGTGTTCATCTGCACCGACTGGCCGTTCACCGTAGTGGTGGCGGTGAAGGTGTAGGTGCCCGGGTCGACCTTCTCGCCCTTGGAGTTGGTGCCATCCCAGATGAAGTCGGCATAACCGGCAGCCTGCGAGCCCAGCTCGATGGTCTTGACCGCGTTGCCGTCCTTGTCGGTGATGGTGATCTTCGCTTCGCTGATGGACTGCGGCACGACGAACTGGCCATTGAAGCTGGCGGTGGTGTCGACCACGGCCTTGTCGTTCTGCACGATCACCGAACGGCCGACCAGCGACGAAGCCTGCAGGGCTTGCGACGACGCCATGGCGCTGGTGATATTGCTGACCGACTCGTTCAGCGAGGTAATGCCTTCAAGGCTGCTGAACTGCGCCAGCTGGGCGACGAATTCGCTGTTGTCCTGCGGGTCCAGCGGGTTCTGGTGCTGCATCTGGGTGACCAGCAGCTGCAGGAACGCATCCTTACCCAGGGTGTTGCTACCGGTCGCGGAGCTGGTCAGCGACTTGTTGGTCGTGCTGGTGCTGACGCCGGAGTTGGCGATGACATCATTAAGATTGACGCCGCCGGTGGTATCGATTGCCATGGTCCGGATTCCTTATCACTGACCCAGGGTCAGCACTTTCTGCATCATGGTCTTGGCGGTGTTCATCAGCTCGGCGTTGGTCTGGAACGCACGGCTGGCGGAGATCATGTCAGCCATCTCCTCGACCACATTGACGTTGGGGTAGTAGACGTAGCCGTCCTTGTTCGCCGCCGGGTGGTTGGGCTCGTAACGGGCTTCGAGGTTGCTCTGGTCCTCGACGATGCCGCTGACCTGCACGCCCTGCCCTGCTTCGCCCTGGTCCTGGAACAGCGACTGGCTGACGCCGTTTTGCGCGTTCTGGAAGGTGGTGGCGAACACCGGGTGGCGGGCACGGTAGGTCTGGTCGATGCTCGACGAGACGGTCTCGGCGTTGGCGATGTTGGAGGCGACGGTGTTGAGGCGGGTGTTCTGCGCGCTCATGCCGCTACCGGCGATGTTGAAAACACTGGACAGGGACATGGTTACTCTCCGCGCAGGGCCGATACCAGCCCTTTGAATTTACTGTTGAGCAGGGTGAAGCTGGCCTGGAAACCGATGGCGTTTTCGGTGTAGTTCGATTGCTCGATCTGCGCGTCAACGGTGTTCTGGTCGATCGACGGCTGGGTCGGGGTGCGGTACTGCAGGCTGTCGTCGGCCATGGCCAGGCCTTCGGCCTCGATGTGCCGGGTGTTGGTGCGGTCCAGCGCAATGCGGCCCTTCTGCTGCTTGTCGGCTTCGGCGGCGAGCACCGACGAGAAGTCCATGTCACGCGCCTTGTAGTTGGGCGTGTCGGCGTTGGCGATGTTGTTGGCCAGCACCTCGGCGCGCTGGGCGCGGAAGCCCAATGCCTTTTCGTGGATACCAAGCGCTTTGTCGAAGCTGATGCTCATGTCGGGGAAACCTTCGAAGGTTGACCGGAATTTCGTTGGCAAAGCTTTAGCAAGGGCTGTGCCAGTTTTACCGAAGCCCGGATTCACTGGGCTGCGCCACTACTTTGCCGGTTGTGCCTGCCAGAAAAGCGGCAAGGCGGTTCCGCCCGATGGCAGGCAAGCGGCAATTGCCGGGCGGCAAAAGCGGCAAAACAAAAAATTGACGTCAGGTTTTGCCGCCTTGCCGGGGGCAACCGCCTTGTTCTGGCTGTGCCGGCCTCATCGCCGGCAATCCGGCCCCTAGAAGGTGCAATGAAAAAGGCCGGTATCTCGCGATACCGGCCTTTTTCATTGCCCCACCAGCCTTACTTGGCCTGGTAGATGATCCCCGGGCTGCACTGGACCATCTGGTAGTGGTCCGGCAGGCCGTTGAGCGCCTCGGAGGCGCCGAGGAACAGGTAGCCGCCCGGCTTGAGGGTGCTGTGGATGCGCATGAGGATGTCCTTCTTGACCTGAGCCGAGAAGTAGATCAGCACGTTGCGGCAGAACACGATGTCGAACTTGCCCAGCGCGGCATAGCTGTCGAGCAGGTTGAACGAACGGAACTCGACGCGGCTGCGGATCGGCGCCTTGATCGCCCAGCGCCCCGGCCCCTTGGGGTCGAAGTAGCGCTGCAGGCGCTCCTGGGACAGCCCGCGGGCGATGGCCAGGCTGTCGTATTCGCCGGTCTTGCAGTTGGTCAGCATGGCCCCGGACAGGTCGGTGGCGACAATCTGCGCACCCATCTTCAACTGGCCGAGGTTGGTACGCTCGAACTCGTCGATGGCCATGGAGATGGAGTACGGCTCCTGCCCCGATGAACAAGCCGCCGACCAGATGCGCAGGCGCTGGCCAGGGTTACCCTTGATAAACTCGGGGATAACCTTGCTCTTGAGCACTTCGAAGGGGTAGGTGTCGCGAAACCACAGGGTTTCGTTGGTGGTCATGGCATCGACCACCTGCTCGCGCAGGCCGCTGCGCGGCTGGGTCTGGATGCGCTGCACCAATTCGCCCAGCGATTTGATGCCCTGTTGCTCCATCAGCTTGTTGAGACGGCTGGAGACCAGGTACTGCTTATTCTCGCCCAGCAGGATGCCACAGGCTTTTTCCAGGAAGACCCGGAACTGTTCGAAATCCAAATTACCCGTAGACAAAGCTGCCGCCTCTCTCAAATCGCTAGCGCCGGGGCGGGCCCCGACTGTTTCAATGGGTTGCCTTGATGCGGTCGACAACGCGCTGGGCGAGGTCGTCCGGCCTGAACTTGGCCAGGAAGTCATCGGCCCCGACCTTCTTGACCATCGCCTGGTTGAACACTCCGGACAACGAAGTATGCAGGCAGATGTGCAGTTTTTGCATGCGCGGGTCGTTGCGAATCTCTGATGTGAGGGTATAGCCATCCATCTCCGGCATTTCAATGTCGGAAATCATCATGAGGAACTCATCCTCCGGCCGCTTGCCCTCATCGACCAGCTTGCGCAGGTAATCCAGCGCCTGGCGGCCGTCGTTCAACGCCACCACTTCGACCCCGACGGTCTGCAGGCAGCGGCTGACCTGCTTGCGCGCCACCGACGAATCATCGACCGTCAACACCCGCAGCGACACCGCCTTGACCGCCACTTCCTCGTCGACCACACCGGCCGACACCTGCTGTGACGACGGCGAAACTTCGGCGAGCACTTTTTCCACGTCGATAATTTCAACCATGCGGTTGTCGACCCGGGTCACTGCCGTGAGGTAGTGATCGCGCCCGGTGCCCTTGGGTGGCGGGTGGATCTCTTCCCAGTTCATGTTGACGATGCGCTCCACCGAGTGCACCAGGAAGCCCTGGGTCTTGGTGTTGTACTCGGTAATGATCACGAAACTGTTACGGGTTTCCTCCCGTAGCCCCGGCAGCCCGGTGGCCATCGACAGGTCGAGGATCGGGATGGTCGCCCCGCGAATGTTGGCCACGCCGCGCACCACCGGGTGAGCCTTGGGCAGCAGCGTCAGCACCGGGCACTGCAGTACTTCCCGGACCTTGAACACATTGATGCCGTAGAGCTGTTCGCCATTGAGGCGGAACAACAGCAGCTCCAGGCGATTCTGCCCCACCAGCTGTGTGCGCTGGTTGACCGAATCCATCACTCCAGCCATGCCGGACTCCTTCAACGATTGCCTGCGTACCGAGTCGGCACGGGCTTTGCTTTTTTGAGCACCATGTACACGAAAACGACATTTTCCCGACGACTGACGCGCTTGCTGACCGGCACGCTGGCCGCCCTGTGCTTCATGGCACCCGGCGTTCGCACGCTGGCAGACGCGTTCACCTTGCCTGAACAGCTTATCGGTGTCACCCAAGGGTTTCTTGAATTCACCGTCGAAGACTACCTGGCCACCACCCAGACCCAAGGCCGCTACGAGATCCAGGTCAACAACCTCGACCCGCGCCTGCGCATGCCGCTGTGCAGCCAGCAACTTGACGCTTCGCTGGAAAGCCCGACGCCGCTGGGCCGGGTGACGGTAAAGATACGCTGCGACGGCGCCGCCCCTTGGACGGTGTTCGTGCCGGCCCAGGTGCGCCTGCTGCGCAACGTGGTGGTGATGACCCGCCCGCTCAAGCGCGAAAGCATGGTCGAAGAAGGCGATGTGGCGCTACGCGAACGTGATGTCGGCACGCTCGGCCCCGGTTACCTGACGCAACTGGACCAGGCAGTAGGCATGAAACTTGTAAGGCCGATGGTGCTCGACCAGGTTTTGACGCAGGTGCAACTGGAACAGGCCGAGGTGATACGCAAGGGCGACCACGTAGTGATCATCGCTCGCAGCGGCAGCCTCAGCGTGCGCATGCCGGGCGAGGCATTGAGCAAGGGCGGCATGCAGGAACAGATCCGGGTACGCAACCTGAATTCCAAACGTGTGGTCAAGGCCCGGGTGACCGGCCCAGGCCAGGTAGAGGTAGCCATGTAGCACAGGCCCGGCAACGGGTTATCGACAAACGACAGAAGACTGGCGGTAAGGAACCCCGCCCCCTAAACTGTGTCGGAAATCGGGTCACGCAGGCCTGCTGACGGGCGGCAATGCATTTGCGCCTAAAGTTTGTTTCGGGTTGGCCGAAAACAAGGCATGCGTCCAAATACCCAGAGGTTCTGATCATGGTCATCGACTTCAGTCGTTTGAATAATTCTCCGTCCGTTACGGGCGGCGCTCGCGGCACCGCAGCTTCCGGCAACAGCGAAAAAGCCGGTGAAGCCAGCCAAGCCCCGGTGCGCAGCAATGCCAGCGGAGAAACGGTACACCTGAGCCAAGAGGCACAGCAGTTGCAAAAGATCAGCGACAAGCTGCGCGACCAGCCTACCGTCAACAGCGCCCGCGTGGCCGAGTTGAAGCAGGCGATCGCAGATGGCAGCTACCAGGTCGATGCCGGCCGGGTCGCCAGCAAACTGCTTGATTTCGAAGCGCAGCGCTAACCTTTCGGCGCGCTGACTTCAAGGACGCAACAACCCCAAGAGTTAGCCATGCACGACATCACCCTGCTGCAACTGATCGAAGACGACATCGCCCCGACGCAGGAACTGCTCGAGCTCCTGGAACAGGAAGCACTCGCCCTGCACGGCCGCGACATGCCAATGCTGGAACATATCCTGGCACGCAAGCAGTCGTTGATCGTGTTGCTCGAACAGCAGGGGCAGCGGCGCAGGCTGCTGCTGACCGGCCAGGGCCTGAGCCCAGACCGCGCCGGCGTGCAGGTAATGGCTGCACAGTCGCCCAACGGCGAACTTCTTTTGCAGCAGCTCGATGTGCTCAGCCAGTTGCTCGATACCTGCCAGAAGGTCAACGAGACCAATGGCCGGATCATCCAGATGCAGCAACACACCACGGCCAACCAGATCAGAATCCTCCACGGCGGCGATTCCCCGTCGCTGTACGACAGCCGTGGCACCACCTCACCGATGGCCAAGCCCCGGGCGCTCAGCCAAGTGTGATTGTCTATATTCAAGGCACGGAACATACTGGCAAAATGCCTTTACTTGCGTGTGTCGTTTTTGCCTGGAGATTGAAAACCCGTGTTCAATGAAACCGATGCCCCCCAGCCACCAAAGGTGCTCAGTACCCCTTTGGAGATTGCGGCCAACCTGCGCCAGCTGCTGGAGAGCCACGACCCGCTGATCATCAGCTTCCCTGAGCGCAGCCAGCGGTTCCAGAGCTATGTGGTGCACGTCGACCGCGACACCGGTGTAGTCGCCCTGGACGAAATGATCCCCCGCGACGGCGAGAAGTTCATCGAGAACGGCGAGCCGTTCCGTGTCGAAGGTTTCCACGACGGCGTGCGCATCGCCTGGGAATGCAACACCCCGCTGAGCATTACTGAAATCGACGGCCACCGCTGCTACCGCGGCCCGCTGCCCGAAGAAGTCACCTATCACCAGCGCCGCAATGCCTTCCGCGCCGCGCTGAAGCTGTCGCAGCTGGTCGATGTGATGCTCGACGGCACCTACCTCAAGGGCAACGGCGCCCTGCGCGGCAAACTGCTGGATATTTCTGCCACCGGCTGCAAATTGCGCTTCGAGGGCAACGTCGAAGACCGCCTGCAACTGGGCCAGGTGTACGAGCGCTTCAAGGCAGCCGCCCCACTGGGCCTGACCGACACCATGGTCGAGCTGCGCCACCTGCACTATGAAGAGCGCATCAACACCACCTTCGCCGGCATCCGCTTCCATAACCTGAGCGGCCAGGCGCAGCGCAAGATCGAAGGCTTCGTGTACCAACTGCAGCGCGAGGCGCGGCGGTTCGACAAAGACGACTATTGATCCCAGGCCTGATTCACCAACGCCACCTTCGGGTGGCGTTTTCATTCCTGCCCAGCCACCACTACCGCCACCCACGACCGCTAAAGCAGCCCTTCCACCTGCCGCCCTACCCCGCCCGAGCTTAGGTTTGGCCGTCGCTCCCACGAGGAGCCCTGCCGCAAACCGGAGCCAACATGATCAATACCCACTTCACCGCCGAGTTGCATTGCAAGTATGGCCGGATCGGGGTAACCCAATACCCCCATGCCTGGGCGGCAGACCTTCCTGCCAAATATGATGGCTGGCTACGCCCCGAGCATAGGGGCGCACACGGGTTCAGGCCGGTCGAATTCAAATTCCAGTTCGTCAAACAGACCGACCGCCATATCTACACCATCACCGCCACTGGCGACTGGGCCTACGCCGGCGCCCGGCTGGAAAAAAGCAAAAAGGGCTGGCTGGGGTTGTACAGCACCCATGTAGCCGGGCGCGTCATCGATTGGGCTACCTTCGGCCCCCTGTTCACGGCCGAATGGAAAATCGAGCCCCTGCAGCACTGGGATGGCGAACCAGGGTCCATCAGCGAGGTGAGCTTTCACCTTCGGGATGCAGATGGCCACCGGGTCGCCCTGATCAATGAGGGCGGGTACTACATGAATGCAGGAGAGACGCCAGGGGAAATCCTGACATTTACCTTGGACAACGTTCGCCTGCGCTGAACAGACAAGGCGAAAACAGGTGAGCAACGGCAAGGGTCGCAACCGCCACTGTAACCTTTCCCGCTGCCCGACCCTGCAGCCCCGGCTTATGTTCAGCCATCGCTCCCGCAGGGAGCCTTGTCATAATCCGGAGCTGCAATGATCAACGCCAACTTCACCGCTGAACTGCACTGCCGCCATGGCCAGATAGGCGTGGCCGATACATCGTTTTCCGATCACTTCATTACCAGCGCAGTTGAAGATGGCTGGCTATGTACGCAAAGCTGGAGGCCGAAAGGACGCGAGCAAACGTTCAAGGCTGTCAGGTTTGCATTCAGCTTCATCGAACAGGCTGGCGATCGCACCCATTACCACATCACCTGTATCGACAACTGGGACTACAAAGAGGCCAAGCTTGAACGTAATAGCAATGGCTGGCTCGGACTGTATGGCACCCATGTGGTCGGCAGGCTCATGGATGCGCTCAACCCTGCGAACATGTTCGGCCGCCGGGGCTTTTGGAAGATCCAGCAGCTATCAGAATGGGACGGTGACCTGAACAGCATCGAAGCGGTCGACTTCTACTTGCGTGACCACTTGGGCCACCAGGTATCAAGAACCAAAAATGACCGGGGCCCCGAGTTCTACCTGAACGCTGGTATACCCGGTTTTGAGATATTGAAATTCACCCTGAAGAACGTGGAGCTGGAATAGCCCCCATGGGCCATCGTCGGCTGCAACTGCCCCGCCACCGACCGCCCCCTCTTATACCTGACTGTCCGCACTGGACGGCTTCTTGACTGCCGCCGCCGGCTCAGGCCCCTCTTGCTCGGTATCCTCCGCCGCCACCGGCGCCTGCATCACTTCCTGCACGGTCTGCTCGTCAACCCGCGGGTCGAGCGCGGCCGACAAGGGCGAGCCGGCCGCCGGCATGGCCACGTGGCCCAGGGGCGCATCCTGCACCTGGTGCAGGCCTGTGACTGCCTGCGGCCGGATGCGCCACACCAGCACCAGGGCGAAGAACAGGAAGAAGGCATAGAGCATCTGCGGCCCCAGCAGCTTCATAAGTACACCCGCCGCCAGTGGCCCGATACAGGCGCCTACGCCATAGGTGACCAACAGCATGGCGGTCAGCGAGACGCGCCGTTCGCTCTCCACGTGGTCGTTGGAGAACGCCACCGCCAGCGGGTACAGGCAGAACTGCAACAACGAGATAACGAAGCCAATGCCGAACAGCAGCTCCAGCGGCACCCCCGGCAGAATTGCCAGTGGCGCCGAAGCCAGCGCCAGGCCGATGGCCACGCTGCGGATCAGCACCGCCCGGTCGTAACGGTCGGACAACCAGCCCAGCGGCCACTGCACCAGAAGGCCGGCAAAGATGCAGCTACCCATGAACAGGCCGATCTGCTCGGTGCTCAGCCCCTGGTTGGCCGCATACAAAGGCGCCAGGCCGTAGAACGAGCCGACGATCAGCCCCGAGCCCAGCACTGTGGACAGCGACTGCGGCACGCGCTTGATGAAGAACTTCGGCTCCATGGGCGCCGGGCGCAAGGGTGCGGGGTGAATGCGCCGGGTCATGGCCACCGGCACCAGGCACAGGGCGAAGCACATGGCCACCAGCATGAGCAGTTCCGGGCCCAGTTGCGGGTGTACCACCAGGATCAGCTGGCCCAGCACCAGGCCAAGATAGGAGGCGATCATGTAGCCGCTGAACACCGCACCGCGGTGCTTGGCATCGGCCTGCTCGTTGAGCCAGCTTTCGATGACCATGTACTGGCACATCATGCCCAGGCCGACGATCATGCGCAGGCCGATCCACACCGGCAGCCAGTTGGTCAGGCCATGCCCGAGCACCGCCGCGCCGACGATACCGGCGCAGGTGGCATAGGCGCGGATGTGCCCGACCCGGCCGATCAGCCGGTGGCCGACCTTGCCGCCCACGGCCAGGCCAAAATAGTTGGCCGCCATCAGCGCACCGACCCACAGGCTGTCGACATGCTCGGCAGCCAGGCGCAGGGCCAGGTAAGTGCTGAGCAGGCCGGAGCCGATCAGCATCATCAGGGCAGCGAAATACAACGACTGAAACGGCTTCCAGATATTGCGCATACGTCCCGTGAAGCTCCCTGGTCAGGTGGCGGCGGTGCAAGCAAGCATAAGGGCAAACCTTTCCCGACGCAGGCCCCGAATCCGGAAATTTACACCGGCGGCGCACCTGGCACAGGTTACGTCGCGCACAGGCCAAGCGGCCCCTGCTGGCCTACCCCCAGGACAGCGCCGAACCTGTAGGAGCAGGCTTGCCTGCGATTAGGCCATGGGCAATCACAACAAGCCCGGATTAAACATTTGCAGGCCCGGCCCTATCGCCGGCAAGCCGGCTCCTACAGGGTGATCAGCAGATCCCATTACTCACGCAGGGTCATGCCATTGGCCGGCAGCGGCAGTGCGGTCTTGTAGCGCACCTGCTTGAGGGCAAAGCTGGAGCGGATGTTGGCCACCCCGGGCAGGCGGGTCAGGTAGTCGAGAAAACGCTCCAGCGCCTGAATGCTTGGCAGCAGCACCCGCAGCAGGTAGTCCGGGTCACCGGTCATCAGGTAGCACTCCATCACCTCGGGGCGCACGGCGATTTCTTCTTCGAAGCGGTGCAGCGACTCCTCCACCTGCTTTTCCAGGCTGACATGGATGAACACGTTGACATCCAGCCCCAGCACCTCAGGCGACAGCAGCGTGACCTGCTGGCGGATCACCCCCAGCTCTTCCATGGCCTTGACCCGGTTGAAACACGGTGTGGGCGACAGGTTCACCGAGCGGGCAAGCTCGGCGTTGGTGATGCGGGCGTTTTCCTGCAGGCTGTTGAGGATGCCGATATCGGTGCGATCCAGTTTGCGCATGAGACAAATTCACCTGGTTTTTTTGTTTGTACGGAATGTTTATCTCCCCGCCCGGGCAAAGGCAATGAACATGAGAGAAAAATTCTCCGCCCGGCCCCCTATCATGTAACTGACGCTGACCTGCCAGTCACAAGCCGGCACTCAGCGGCGGCCGCTTCAGAGCTCACAAAAACAACATCCGAGCGAGCGTAAAAAGCATGAACGAGTACGCCCCCCTGCGTTTGCATGTGCCCGAGCCTACCGGCCGGCCAGGCTGCCAGACCGATTTCTCCTACCTGCGCCTGAACGACGCAGGTTCTGTACGCAAACCCCCGATCGACGTCGAACCCGCCGACACCGCCGACCTGTCCGGCAGCCTGGTGCGTGTGCTCGATGCCCATGGCGATGCCCTCGGCCCATGGGCTGAGGGCATCGACCCGCAGGTGCTGCGCCAGGGCATGCGCGCCATGCTCAAGACGCGCATCTTCGACAGCCGCATGGTGGTTGCCCAACGCCAGAAGAAAATGTCCTTCTACATGCAGAGCCTGGGTGAGGAAGCCATCGGCAGCGCCCAGGCGCTGGCCCTCAACCGCAGCGACATGTGCTTCCCCACCTACCGCCAGCAAAGCATCCTGATGGCCCGCGACGTGTCGCTGGTGGAGATGATCTGCCAGTTGCTGTCCAACGAGCGCGACCCGCTCAAGGGCCGCCAGCTGCCGATCATGTACTCGGTGCGCGAGGCCGGTTTCTTCACCATCAGTGGTAACCTGGCCACCCAGTTCGTGCAGGCGGTGGGCTGGGCCATGGCCTCGGCGATCAAGGGCGACACCAAAATAGCTTCGGCCTGGATCGGCGACGGCGCCACTGCCGAGTCGGACTTCCACACCGCGCTGACCTTCGCCCACGTGTACCGCGCCCCGGTGATCCTCAACGTGGTCAACAACCAGTGGGCGATTTCCACCTTCCAGGCCATTGCCGGTGGCGAGCAGACCACCTTCGCCGGCCGCGGCGTGGGCTGCGGCATCGCCTCGCTACGGGTCGACGGCAACGACTTCATCGCGGTGTACGCCGCCTCGCGCTGGGCTGCCGAGCGCGCCCGCCGTGGCCTGGGCCCAACCCTGATCGAATGGGTCACCTACCGCGCCGGCCCCCACTCCACCTCGGACGACCCGTCCAAGTACCGCCCCGCCGATGACTGGAGCCACTTCCCGCTGGGCGACCCGATCGCCCGCCTGAAGCAGCACCTGATCAAGACCGGCCACTGGTCCGAGGACGAACACCAGGCCACCACCGCCGAATTCGAAGCCGCAGTCATCGCCGCGCAAAAAGAAGCGGAGCAGTACGGCACCCTGGCCAACGGCCACATCCCCAGCGCGGCCTCGATGTTCGAGGACGTGTACAAGGAAATGCCCGATCACCTGCGCCGTCAGCGCCAGCAACTGGGGGTCTGACATGAACGATCACAACAACAGCATCAACCCGGAAACCGCCATGGCCACCAGTACCCTGACCATGATCCAGGCCCTGCGCTCGGCCATGGACGTGATGCTCGAGCGCGACGACAACGTGGTGGTGTATGGCCAGGACGTGGGCTACTTCGGCGGCGTATTCCGCTGCACCGAGGGCCTGCAGGCCAAATACGGCAAGTCGCGGGTGTTCGACGCACCGATTTCCGAAAGCGGCATCGTCGGTACCGCCGTGGGCATGGGCGCCTACGGCCTGCGCCCGGTGGTGGAGATCCAGTTCGCCGACTACTTCTACCCAGCCTCCGACCAGATCGTTTCGGAGATGGCGCGCCTGCGCTACCGCTCGGCCGGCGAGTTCATCTCACCGCTGACCCTGCGCATGCCCTGTGGCGGCGGCATCTACGGCGGGCAGACCCACAGCCAGAGCCCGGAAGCGATGTTCACCCAGGTGTGCGGCCTGCGCACGGTCATGCCGTCCAACCCGTATGACGCCAAGGGCCTGCTGATCGCCTCGATCGAATGCGACGACCCGGTGATCTTCCTCGAGCCCAAACGCCTGTACAACGGCCCGTTCGACGGCCACCACGACCGCCCTGTCACGCCGTGGTCCAAGCACCCGCAAAGCGCGGTGCCGGACGGCTACTACACGGTACCGCTGGACAAGGCAGCGATCACCCGCCCGGGCAACGATGTCACCGTACTGACCTACGGCACCACGGTCTACGTGGCCCAGGTGGCCGCCGAAGAGAGCGGCGTCGACGCCGAGGTCATCGACCTGCGCAGCCTGTGGCCGCTGGACCTGGAGACCATCGTCGAGTCGGTGCAGAAGACCGGCCGCTGCGTGGTCGTGCATGAGGCCACCCGCACCTGCGGCTTTGGTGCCGAGCTGGTGGCGCTGGTGCAGGAGCACTGCTTCCACCACCTGGAGGCGCCAATCGAGCGCGTCACCGGCTGGGACACCCCCTACCCCCACGCACAGGAATGGGCCTACTTCCCCGGCCCTTCGCGGGTAGGCGCGGCATTGAAACGGGTCATGGAGGTCTGAATGGGCACGCACGTCATCAAGATGCCGGACATCGGCGAAGGCATCGCGCAGGTCGAGTTGGTGGAATGGTTCGTCAAGGTCGGTGATGTCATCAGCGAAGACCAGGTGGTGGCCGATGTCATGACCGACAAGGCCACGGTGGAAATCCCCTCGCCGGTCAGCGGCAAGGTTCTGGCGCTCGGCGGCCAGCCGGGCGAAGTCATGGCGGTGGGCAGCGAGCTGATCCGCATCGAGGTCGAAGGCAGCGGCAACCATGTCGACACGCCCCAGGCCAAGCCGGTAGAGCCGGCGCCGGTGCAGGCACAGGCCCCGGCCCGCGCTGAAGCCCCCGTGCAAACACCCCCACAGGCCGCCAGTTGCCGCGCCGCCGCACCCATCGTGCCGCGCGAGGCAGGCGCCAAGCCGCTGGCCTCCCCCGCCGTGCGCAAGCGCGCGCTGGATGCCGGCATCGAGCTACGTTACGTGCACGGTAGCGGCCCGGCCGGGCGCATCCTGCATGAAGACCTCGACGCCTTCATCAGCAAACCGCACAGCAGCGCCGGGCAGGCCCCGGGCGGCTATGCCAAGCGCAGCGACAGCGAGCAGGTGCCGGTGATCGGCCTGCGCCGCAAGATCGCCCAGCGCATGCAGGACGCCAAGCGCCGCGTTGCGCACTTCAGCTACGTTGAGGAAATCGACGTCACCGCCCTGGAAGCCCTGCGCCAGCAACTCAACGCCAAGCATGGCGAAAGCCGCGGCAAGCTGACCTTGCTGCCGTTTTTGGTGCGCGCCATGGTGGTCGCCCTGCGCGACTTCCCGCAGATCAACGCCACCTATGACGACGAAGCCCAGGTCATCACCCGCCATGGCGCGGTGCATGTGGGCATCGCCACCCAGGGCGACAACGGCCTGATGGTGCCGGTGCTGCGCCACGCCGAGGCCGGCAGCCTGTGGGGCAACGCCAGCGAAATCGCCCGGGTAGCCAATGCTGCACGCAACAACAAGGCCACACGCGAAGAGCTGACCGGCTCGACCATCACCCTGACCAGCCTCGGCGCGCTGGGCGGCATCGTCAGCACCCCGGTGGTCAACACCCCGGAAGTGGCCATCGTCGGCGTCAACCGCATGGTCGAGCGCCCGGTGGTGGTCGACGGCCAGATCGTCGTGCGCAAGATGATGAACCTGTCCAGCTCGTTCGATCACCGGGTGGTCGACGGCATGGATGCCGCACTGTTCATCCAGGCCGTGCGCGGCCTGCTGGAACAACCTGCCTGCCTGTTCGTGGAGTGACCATGCAACCGATTATCGACACCAGCCTGCTGATCATCGGCGGCGGCCCCGGCGGCTACGTGGCGGCCATCCGCGCCGGGCAGTTGGGTATCCCCACCGTGCTGGTAGAGGGCCAGGCCCTCGGCGGCACCTGCCTGAACATCGGCTGCATCCCGTCCAAGGCGCTGATTCACGTGGCCGAGCAGTTCCACCAGGCCAGCCGCTTCACCGAACCTTCGCCGCTGGGCATCAGCGTGTCTTCGCCGCGCCTGGACATCAGCCGCAGCGTGGAGTGGAAAGACGGCATCGTCGACCGCCTCACCAGCGGCGTGGCGGCCCTGCTGAAAAAACACGGCGTGAAGGTGGTGCATGGCTGGGCGAAGATCCTCGACGGCAAGAACGTCGAGGTGGACGGCCAGCGCATCCAGTGCGAACACTTGTTGCTGGCCACCGGCTCCAGCAGCGTCGAACTGCCGATGCTGCCCATCGGCGGGCCTATCGTTTCCTCCACCGAAGCCCTGGCACCCAAAGCACTGCCCCGCCACCTGGTGGTGGTGGGCGGCGGCTATATCGGCCTGGAGCTGGGCATTGCCTACCGCAAGCTGGGCGCGCAGGTCAGCGTGGTGGAAGCGCGCGAGCGCATCCTGCCGACCTATGACGCGGAGCTGACCGCACCGGTAACCGACTCACTGAAAAAACTGGGTATCGCCCTGCACCTGGGCCACAGCGTCGAGGGCTATGCCGACGGTTGCCTGCTGGCCCGTGACACTGAAGGTAGCGAACTGCGCCTGGAGGCCGACCAGGTGCTGGTGGCCGTTGGCCGCCGGCCGCGCACCCAGGGCTTTGGCCTGGAAAGCCTGGCGCTGAAGATGAACGGCGCCGCCATCGCCATCGACGAACGCTGCCAGACCAGCATGCACAATGTGTGGGCCATTGGCGATGTGGCCGGCGAGCCGATGCTGGCGCACCGGGCCATGGCGCAGGGCGAGATGGTCGCCGAAATCATCGCCGGCAAGGCGCGGCGCTTCGAGCCCAGCGCAATCGCTGCGGTGTGCTTCACCGACCCGGAAGTGGTGGTGGCGGGCATGACGCCCGACCAGGCCGGCCAGCAAGGCGTGGACTGCATCGTCGCGCAGTTCCCCTTCGCGGCCAACGGCCGGGCCATGAGCCTTGAGTCGAAAAGCGGTTTCGTGCGGGTGGTGGCACGGCGTGACAACCACCTGATCCTCGGCTGGCAGGCGGTGGGGGTTGCGGTTTCGGAGTTGTCCACGGCGTTTGCCCAGTCGCTTGAGATGGGCGCGCGGCTGGAAGATGTGGCCGGCACCATCCATGCCCACCCAACTCTCGGTGAGGCGGTGCAGGAAGCGGCACTGCGGGCGCTGGGGCATGCGTTGCATATCTAGGTACTGAAGCGGCGAGAGCCGATTTGGCCCGTGGCGTTACCAGACGTCGCGGGCATTTTTTTGCGCGAGGATATTGAGCGCCTGTACCGGCCTCATCGCCGGCAAGCCGGCTCCTACAGGGGCAGCGCTTGCTTCCGGATTTGCGCGATCGGTGTAGGAGCCGGCTTGCCGGCGATGGGGCCGGTACAGGCATGGTTACTCGGCGACGATGTTCTTGCCCGCCGCCTTGGCCCGGTACAGCGCCTGGTCGGCGCGGGCCAAGAGGCCTTGCTGGTTCTCGCCATCGCACCATTGCACCACCCCGTAGCTCATGGTCAGCCGGCAATCGCCCACCGGCTCAAGGCCTGCCAGGGCCTGGCGGATGCGCTGTGCCATGTCACTGGCCTCGCTGAGCAAGGTGCCCGGCAACACCACGGCAAACTCATCACCGCCCCAGCGTGCCAGTAAATCCTGCGGGCGCAGGCACTGGCGCACGCGCTCGGTCACCTCGATCAGCACCGCATCGCCGCGGGCATGGCCGTGCAGGTCGTTGATCGGCTTGAAGTCGTCCAGGTCCATGGCAATCAGTGCCAATGGCTCGCGAAAGCGCCTGGCCCGCTCGCACTCCTGCTGCAGGGTCTTTTCCAGGTGGTAGCGGTTGGCGGTGCGGGTCAGCGCGTCACGCTCGGCCAGTACGCGGTTCTCGTCCAGCTGGCGCTGCAACTGCTGGTTGACCCAGGAAAGCTCGCGGGTACGCTCGGCCACCAGACTTTCCAGCGACTGGTTGCGCAGCTCAAGCTCGGCCACCAGGCGCTTGCCGGCGTCGATGTTGCGGTGAGCACCCAGCATGCGCGCCACCGAGCCATCCTCGTTGCGGGCAATGACGTGGCCGCTGTCCTCGACCCACAGGTAACTGCCGTCCTGGCACAGGCAGCGGTATTCGATGCGATAGCGCTCGTTGCGTTGCTCGATATAAGCCTCGAAATGCGCCATCACCCGCGGGTAGTCCTCGGGGTGGATCACGCTCTCCCAGGTGAGCACCGAATTGTCCTTGGAGTGGCTGACGTAGCCCAGCATCCGGTACCAGCCAGGGTTGCGGTAGACATAGCCGGTATTGGCGTTCCAGTCCCAGATACCGTCGCTGACCAGATCGAACAAAGTGTGCAGTTGCTGCTCGGTGAAGCCGGTCGGTACCGGCTTGGATGCCTGACTCATGGACGCTCCTGTCGTTGCCCAGCAACTGCGCCCCGCTCTCAAGGCTGCCGATGTTCGTCAGAATTGCCGCAGGCGGCAACCCTGTTCCCCTGATGGGCAAGCATATGCCCAGGGCAGCGCTACCGGAATAGCCAAATAGGCTATTTCAACGGCCTTGCGACCGCTGGCACAGCTTTTGCCACTTTGCTGGCGCCAACCGATTCTTCCAGGAGGACAACCATGGTCATCGCATTGAACGGGCTGGGCTGGCAGACAGCCGTCCAGCAGCACAACCGTACCAACAACGAACAGGCCCTGAGCCAGTTCGTACCGGTACGCCAGGTGGCGGCCACCCGCGACACGGCCGCGCAGCAGAACAGCCAGGGCAGCACCTCGCAGCAGAGCAGCGAAGACAACCAGAAAGAGGCCTTCGCCAAGCTGCTGGTGATGCTGCAGAACCCCGACAGCGCTGCACGCCAGCAGGCCAGCGTCGGCAAGCAGGAGCAAAGCAGCGCAGCCCAGGACTTCCATGACTACATGGCCAAGTCGCCGGAGGAGAAGATCAAGGAGAAGATGCTGCAGGAACTGGGGCTGACCGAGGACGAATACGATGCTCTGCCGCCGGAGCAGAAAGCTGCGATCGACGATCAGATCGCACAGCGCATGAAAGAGGATGTAGAGCTCAAGACCCAGGCCAAGCTGCAGCAGGCGCAGCAGACCCAACAGGCGCAGCAGGTCAGCAGTGGCCTGACGGTAGCCGCCTCGGGGGCCGAGGACAGCGAGAAGCAGAAAGCCGCCGAGCTTTGAGCGGCAACCCTGCGGTCGGCATGCAGAGGCCGCATTGCCCCTGCATGCCGACGCTGCGCATCAGACGCGGAAGTAGCCCACGGTCGAATCGAACGGCAGGCGCTTGAGTTCGACCTTGTTCAGGTCCAGCACATCACGCAGCGCCTGGGTTTCGCCCGGGAAGTTGCGATAGGCCACTTCGTCCAGCACCACGATCGCGCCCTTGGGCATGTACGGCAGGAAGGTTTCCAGCGCCACCTTGGTCGACTTGTACAGGTCGGTGTCGAGGATCAGCATCGCCACCACCAGGTCGGGGCGGGTCTTGACGAAGGCCGGCACGGTTTCGAGGATGTCGCCCTTGACGATCTCGCAGCGCGGGATGCGGTTGACCGGACGGATCAGATCGTTGGCATCGATCATGTCCTGGATCAGGGTTTCGTCGGTGTCGGAGAACATGTTCTCGTTGATGTCGGCAGGGTCCTGCTCGGCATCGATGCTGGCAAAACCGCCAAAAGTATCGAAACCGATGATCGAACGGTTGATCGCGTAAGGTTCCAGGATCATCGACAGCTGCATGTACAGCATCAGCGAGTTGCCCTTGTACACACCGCACTCAACGATGGCGCCCGGCACATCCTGGACCATCTTGAACAGCTCGATGCGCGACAGCGCGGCGGTCACGGCGATACGGTTGGCAAACACGAACGGCGCATCGGCCACATATTGGGCATCGACACGGCTCAGCACGCTGGCGCGCTTTTCGTTGTACTCGACCTCGGCAGCAGTCAGGCGACGCTTGGTCATGGGTTAACTCCCTGGAATTGCGAAAAGTCGCTGGCATTGAAATAGTCTTTGAAGCCGGCTTCTGGGTCCGAACAGCCGTTGTCGACGTTTGGCGCGCCGCGCTTGTGCAGCAAGTCTTGCAGGTGGATCAGGCGAAAGTCCACGCTGAAACGCACCTTGTCGGTGAAGTTGGCCACGGTGCCGTGCAGGTGGGAGCCTGAGAAGATCAGGATCTCGCCACTGTTGCCCGCCACCCGCAGCTCGGCGCTGGTGTCGATATCTTCCAGCGGCACCGGGTGCACCCGGGTCTCTTCGGTGATGTTCTGCGCGGCGGCGAAACGCTGCGAGTTGATCCAGTGCTCCAGGCTCCAGTCGCCGGAGCTGTTCTGCACCGGCCGGTCAAAGTAGGCCGGGTTGATCATCATGGTCTGCTCGGGCTCGATGCTGTACACCGGCATCCAGGTGTTGACCTGGCTTTCGACGCCGCCATACCAGGTGTCACGGTGCGGCTTGTAGGCGTAGCTCACGCCGGCATGCAGGTAGTCGTAGTTGGGCACTACGCGCACCCGTGGCACGTCGAAGATGTATTCGTTGAGGTCTGCGCCGATTTCACGCAAGAAATCGCGGATCAGTTCCTTGGCTTCGGGGCCATTGGTGAACTGGCGCTTGAGCGCGGTGACGCGTTCGACGAAGGTTTCCACCGGCATCATCTTGTGCAGCGACTGGTGGTCGGTTTCACCGTCGAACGCGGCGGTGATGCTCTGCCGGGCCAGGGCGCACAGCTGGTGTGCGTTGGCAAGGCCGGTTTCGAGGAAGATGTCGCCCTTGAACAGCGAGCCCCGGAAGTCCGGCTTGTTTTTCACCTGGTTGACATAAAAATTCATACTTGCCCCTTCAGAACCCGTTGTGACCAATGCCCGCCACAGGCTGCAGCGACCGGCAGCGTGGCATGAATTGAAGCGGACGCAAGGCGACGCGCCCTGCCTCTGCGGGCAGGTACTCCAACCATTGGCGGTACGGATGCATGCCCCGTACCCAGTGACCAAGAGATCGGCATGCTGACAGGAAACTTTAAGCGGCGCGCGTACCGGCGATCAGTATCTGGCGGCTGCGGTACGGGGCTCGAGACGTCGGGTGGGCACCCGGGATGCAAAGCTTGAGATGCAGAGATTCAGGCGGTGAATCGGGGGATGCGCTCCCTGCTGGAGTCGAACCAGCATCTAACCCTTAGGAGGGGCTTATTCTATCCATTGAACTAAGGGAGCAAAGAGGCGCCATGTTGCTATGTAGAGGGCCAACGAGCAAGCTTTTTTGTAGGTAATCATCGGCTTACAGGTATGTAACCAGGCACGGCGTGAAGCTTAGTCATGCATCTTGCCGATTGTCTTGTCGCCAAGGGCGAATGTGCCCGTAGCCTTATTCCCAAGCACCCCTTCCTCACGCAAAAGCCTGAGCAAGGCCTGCACTGCCGCCTCAAGCGACGTTGAGTTGTCCAGCACATGCACGTCGGCATCATAGGCTGGCAAAGCCGTATTGCGGGCCAGGCGTTGCTCGATCTCGTCACTGCTCTCGCGCCCCCGCGCCAGCAAACGCGCACGCAAGGCCTGGGTCGACACCTTCAGGCCCACAACCAACAAACCAGGGTACTGCCGACGCGCCTGCGCCAGGTGGCCGCGGGAGCCATTGACCAGCACCGCAGTGCCGCTGGCGAGCCAGCGGTCGACCTGGGCAGGGATGCCGTAGCACAGGCCATTGGCCTGCCAGTGCAGGGCGAACTCGCCTGCCGCGCACATGATCTGGAACTGTTCGCGGCTCACGCTGTGGGCGGCCTCACCCCTGGCTTCGGCGGAACGGGTGATCACCCGCCGGGCGATTTCGATGCCGCCTGCGGCCAGTTCGCCACGGGCAGCATCGATGAGGGAATCTTTTCCCGAGCCAGACGGTCCGATCAGGAAGATCAACCGGCCAGGTGAAGGCAATGTGCCGCTTGCGTCATGTTGCATAGCCACTATGCTCAATGTGAGGGAAGCCGGCGCATTTTAGGCTTTTTCCCTCGCCTTTGCCGCCAGTTATCAGATTTTGACGACAAAGGTCTGACACCGGTGCAATTGGATGAAGGTTAAACTTTTCAAACCAGTGCGCATTTCTGATAATTGGTACTGGCATAAAGCCTTTATCCGGATCACTATTTGTCACAGAATTGACGCCAAGGAAACGGCGACGTTGAGGCAAGATGAAAAACCAAAATCAAACGACGGTTGAACATTTTGTCGTCGCCGCGGTCGTACCACCACCGTGCGGCCAATTTGATAACCGCTTCCCCTGAACCAGAACAACCGGTCAATTTATATGCGCCCAATGAAACAGGCTATCTATTCGAGCCGCACTGCTGACAAGTTCGTCGTCCGCCTGCCAGACGGGATGCGTGAGCGCATTGCCGAGGTAGCGCGCAACCATCACCGCAGCATGAACTCCGAAATCATCGCGCGCCTGGAGCAGAGCCTTATCCAGGAAGGCGCGTTGGGTGACGAGCTGAGCATGCGCCTGGACAGCCCTGAGCTGAGCCTGCACGAGCGTGAGCTGCTGCAGCGCTTCCGCCAACTGTCCCACCGCCAGCAGAACGCGCTGGTGGCCCTCATCGCTCACGATGTGGAAATGGCCGCAGACGCGTCCTGATCGCGCTTTACCGCCGCCCACAAAAAAGCCAGCGCAAGCTGGCTTTTTTGTGGGCGCTGTATTCTACCTTGGCTTCTGCAGAAGCGGGTTTACCGAAGTGCGGGATCACCGCGAAGCAGACGACGCGGTGCATGGCACCGGCTGCGCCGGTGATCGCGGGCAAGCCCGCTCCTACAGGGATCGCATAGCTTTCGAACCTGCGCCGTACCTGTAGGAGCCGGCTTGCCGGCGATGGGGCCGGCTACGCCGACAGCTTCAGAGCAGGAACAGCGTGGCCAGGCCAAGGAAGATGAAGAAGCCGCCGCTGTCGGTCACTGCGGTGATCATCACGCTGGAGCCCATGGCCGGGTCGCGGCCCAGGCGGGTCAGGGTCATCGGAATCAACACGCCCATCAACGCGGCCAGCAACAGGTTGAGGGTCATGGCCGCAGTCATCACCAAACCCAGCGACCAACTACCGTACAGCCAGAACGCCACCGCACCGATCACCCCACCCCAGATCAGGCCATTGAGCAAGGACACCGCCAGCTCCTTGCGCATCAGGCGGCTGGTGTTGCCCGGCGACACCTGGTCCAGGGCCATGGCCCGCACGATCATGGTGATGGTCTGGTTACCCGAGTTGCCGCCAATACCAGCCACAATCGGCATCAGCGCCGCCAGCGCCACCAGCTTCTCGATGGAGCCTTCGAACAGGCCGATCACCCGCGAAGCCAGAAACGCGGTGATCAGGTTGATCGCCAGCCATGCCCAGCGGTTGCGCAGCGAGCGCCAGACCGAGGCGAAGATGTCTTCCTCTTCGCGCAAACCGGCCATGTTGAGCACTTCGCTCTCGCTCTCTTCGCGGATCAGGTCGACCATCTCGTCAATGGTCAATCGGCCGATCAGGCGCCCGCTCTTGTCCACTACCGGGGCGGACACCAGGTCGTAGCGCTCGAAGGCCTGGGCGGCGTCGTAGGCATCTTCCTCGGGGTGGAACGCCACGGGGTCATTGGCCATGACCTCCGCGACCTTCTTGTCCGGGTCGTTGACCAACAACCGCTTGATCGGCAACACACCCTTGAGAATGCCGTCGTAGTCGACCACGAATAGCTTGTCGGTGTGGTTGGGCAGCTCCTTGAGCCTGCGCAGGTAGCGCAGCACCGTCTCCAGGCTGACGTCTTCGCGGATGGTGACCATCTCGAAGTCCATCAGCGCACCGACCTGCTCCTCGTCGTAGCTCAGGGCCGAACGCACGCGTTCGCGCTGCTGGGCATCGAGGCTTTCCATCAGCTCATGGACGACGTCGCGCGGCAGTTCTGGCGCAAGGTCAGCGAGCTCGTCGGCGTCCATTTCTTTGGCGGCAGCCAACAGCTCGTGATCGTCCATGTCGGCGATCAGGGTCTGACGGACAGCGTCGGACACTTCCAGCAGGATGTCGCCATCGCGGTCCGAGCGTACCAACTGCCAGACCGTCAGGCGGTCTTCCAGGGGCAAGGCTTCGAGGATGTAGGCGATGTCGGCAGGGTGCAGGTCGTCGAGCTTGCGTTGCAGCTCGACCAGGTTCTGACGGTGAACGAGGTTTTCCACCAGGTCATGATGGTGGCCTTCCTGGCGATGCGTCAGGTCTTCGACCACGCGCTGGCGCTGCAGCAGTTCGATCACCTGAGCCAGGCGATCCTGCAGGCTCTCTTGCGCTTTTTTTACTTCGATTTCAGTCATAGGCGTACTCCACTCCCAGCAGCGGAGCACGCCGGGAGAATCAATCAGGCAGATCTGTCTGGATGAAGCGTATTAACGAGTAACTACTGGGTAAGTCCATGGTGGGATTCCACAAGCCCCGGCGGGGCTGACGGGCGCAATCATACACGGTACAAGCTGCTGGATCGCTTAAATTTTTGGCCAGAACAATCGTTTGCGCGATAAAGCTATGACAACGCTCGAAGCCAACAGTGCGACGGTACAGAGTCGTCAAAAAGCACATCGATTCGAAAGGGGACTGTTTGCAGTCTAGCCATGGACGGCAAACTGATACGAGATACCGCGCTTGAGGCGGAAAAGAAAAAGCCCGCTTATTTGCATAAGCGGGCTTTTCAAGTGTGGCGGACTCAGCAGGATTCGAACCTGCGACCGCTCGGTTCGTAGCCGAGTACTCTATCCAGCTGAGCTATGAGTCCGTGGTGGTATTTTTAGACCAGGTTACCACTGGTGGGTTGAAGCATCTTTGCAAGCAAAG
>NZ_JBJDNC010000002.1:72467-277173 GCF_044900265.1 Pseudomonas sp. NPDC089406
TAAGCCACTTCAAAAGTGGCGGACTCAGCAGGATTCGAACCTGCGACCGCTCGGTTCGTAGCCGAGTACTCTATCCAGCTGAGCTATGAGTCCGTGGTTGGTATTTTTAGACCAGGTTACCACTGGTTATCTGAAGCAGCCTTGCAATCAAAGCCACTTCAAAAGTGGCGGACTCAGCAGGATTCGAACCTGCGACCGCTCGGTTCGTAGCCGAGTACTCTATCCAGCTGAGCTATGAGTCCGTGTCTTGCCGCGCATTATAGGCCGCTAAATCATTTTATCAAGAACTTTTTCGTTTAATTTCAACGACTTAAGTTTTTGACCTTTTCCGGCGACCTACGCAAATAATGGCGGTGAAGGGGGGATTCGAACCCCCGATACCCTTATGAGGTATACTCCCTTAGCAGGGGAGCGCCTTCGGCCACTCGGCCACCTCACCGCAACACGAGGCGAATATTAAACACACCCTTCCTCGTTTGCAACCCTTTTTTTGAAAAAAACTTCAAAAAAATTAAAGGCTTGGCTCTTCATCCTTCTCTTTCTTGATCCGCAGGTAGATTTCCTCGCGGTGAACAGCCACTTCCTTGGGCGCGCTAACGCCAATACGCACCTGGTTGCCTTTGACGCCCAGCACCGTCACGGTGATCTCACCATCGCCAATGATCAGGCTCTCGGCGCACCGGCGAGTCAGAATCAACATACATTTCTCCTTAATGATCTTTCAGGGACAACAGTCTTGGGTAAAGCAGGGCCTTGCCGGGGACAACGGCAAGAACCCTTGGCTTTGCCCGGAATGCGTTTGTGCGCTTTCTCGGGCAAGCCCTCAGGCCGGCAAAGGCACCTGGACAGGAGCGCCTCCAACAGCCAGAAACGCGAAGGGCGCGGCAAGCCGCGCCCCTCTGGGCAAGATGTTACTCGCTCTGTCGGGCAGGCGCGTCGAGCTCGAACGCGGTGTGCAGCGCACGAACGGCCAACTCCAGGTACTTCTCTTCGATCACCACCGAAACCTTGATTTCGGAGGTGGAGATCATCTGGATGTTGATGCTCTCCTTGGCCAGGGCTTCGAACATGCGGCTGGCGACACCTGCGTGGGAACGCATGCCGACACCGACGATGGAAACCTTGGCGATCTTGGTATCACCGATCACTTCACGCGCGCCGATTTCGCGGGCGGTGTTCTCCAGCACGCTCAGCGCCTTCTCGTACTCGTTGCGGTGTACGGTGAAGGTGAAGTCGGTGGTGTTATCGTGCGAGACGTTCTGCACGATCATGTCCACTTCGATGTTCGAAGCGCTGATCGGGCCGAGGATCTTGAACGCAACGCCCGGGGTATCCGGTACGCCACGAATGGTCAGCTTGGCCTCATCACGGTTGAAGGCGATACCGGAAATGATCGGCTGTTCCATGGATTCCTCTTCATCGATGGTAATGAGGGTACCCGGACCCTCCTTGAAGCTGTGCAGCACGCGCAGCGGAACGTTGTACTTGCCGGCGAACTCCACCGAGCGGATCTGCAGCACCTTGGAACCGAGGCTGGCCATTTCCAGCATCTCTTCGAAGGTGATCTTCTCCAGGCGCTGGGCTTGCGGCACAACGCGCGGGTCGGTGGTGTAGACGCCGTCGACGTCGGTGTAGATCTGGCACTCGTCGGCCTTCAGCGCCGCCGCCAGGGCCACGCCGGTGGTGTCCGAGCCGCCACGGCCCAGGGTGGTGATGTTGCCCTGCTCGTCGACGCCCTGGAAACCTGCAACCACAACCACGCGGCCGGCTTTCAGGTCGGCACGGATCTTCTGGTCATCGATCTGCAGGATGCGCGCCTTGTTGTGCGCACTGTCGGTGAGGATGCGCACCTGGTTGCCGGTGTACGACACCGCCTCCACGCCACGCTTCATCAGGGCCATGGCCAGCAGCGCGATGGTCACCTGCTCGCCGGTCGAAACGATCACGTCCAGCTCGCGTGGCTCCGGTTTGTCGGAGATCTGCTTGGCCAGGTCGATCAGGCGATTGGTTTCACCGCTCATGGCCGACAGCACAACCACCAGGTCGTCGCCCGACTCACGGAATTTCTTGACCTTGTCGGCTACCTGCTCGATCCGCTCGATGGAACCGACAGAGGTGCCGCCAAATTTCTGTACGATCAACGCCATTTCAAAGGTGCCTCGGCCCGCAAGGGGCCCCAAAAAACAATCCAACATGCGGGGCGGCGACCAGACCGCCGCCCCGGCATCTCAAAGTCCCTGCTCGGCGAACGGCACTGCCAGGGCCAGGGCATTGTCCAGCGCGGCGACGTCGACGCCACCACCCTGGGCCATGTCCGGGCGGCCACCGCCCTTGCCACCGACCGCTGCAGCGGCTTGTTTCATCAGGTCGCCAGCCTTGAGTTGGCCGGAGAGGTCCTTGGTCACGCCAGCCACCAGCACGACCTTGCCCTCATGCTCGCTGCCCAGCAGGATCACTGCGTGGCCGAGCTTGTTCTTCAGCTGATCGACGAGCGCCAGCAGGGCCTTGCCATCCTGCCCGTCCAGGCGGGCGGCGAGGACCTTGGCACCCTTGACCTCAACAGCCGCGTTGGAGAGATCATCCCCGGCGGCGCTGGCGGCCTTGGCCTGCAGCTGTTCCAGCTGCTTTTCCAGCTGGCGGTTGCGCTCGAGCACAGCCGACAGCTTGTCGATCAGGTTGTCACGGTTACCCTTGACCAGCTGCGCCGCTTCCTTGACCTGCTCTTCGGCAGCGTTCAGGTAAGCCAGCGCGGCAGCGCCGGTGACCGCTTCGATACGGCGCACGCCAGAGGCCACGCCGCCTTCGCTGATGATCTTGAACAGCGCGATGTCGCCGGTGCGCTTGGCATGAATGCCACCGCACAGCTCCACCGAGAAATCACCACCCATGCTCAACACGCGCACGGTGTCGCCGTACTTCTCGCCGAACAGCGCCATGGCGCCCTTGGCCTTGGCGGTCTCGATGTCGGTCAGTTCGGTTTGTACGGGGGTGTTGTTGCGCACTTCGCGGTTGACGATGTCTTCCAGGGCCTTGATCTGCTCAGGCTTGACCGCCTCGAAGTGGCTGAAGTCGAAACGCAGGCGCTGGCTGTCGACCAGCGAGCCCTTCTGCTGCACGTGCTCGCCCAGTACCTGGCGCAGCGCTTCGTGCAGCAGGTGGGTGGCCGAGTGGTTCAGCGAGGTGGCGTGCTGCACGTCGGCATCGACCTTCGCGTCGACTGGCGAGCCAATCACCAGCGCACCGCTGGCAACCACGCCGTGGTGCAGGAAGGCGCCGCCGGTCTTGGTGGTGTCACGCACATCGAAACGCGCGTTGCCGGCCTGCAGGTAGCCGGTGTCACCCACCTGGCCGCCGGATTCGGCGTAGAACGGGGTACGGTCCAGCACCACTACGCCCTGCTCGCCTTCGCCCAACTGGTCGACAGCCTGGCCGTCCTTGTACAGGGCGATGATCTTGCCCTGCCCTTCGGTGGCGTCGTAGCCGAGGAACTCGGTAGCGGTGTCGACCTTGACCAGGCTGTTGTAGTCCATGCCGAAGGCGCTGGCGGAACGGGCACGCTCGCGCTGGGCCTCCATTTCACGCTCGAAACCGGCTTCGTCGATGGTCAGCTCGCGCTCGCGGGCGATGTCGGCGGTCAGGTCCATGGGGAAGCCGTAGGTGTCGTACAGCTTGAACACCACGTCGCCCGGTACCACCTTGCCCTGCAGCTGGGCCAGGTCCTGCTCGAGGATGCGCAGGCCCTGCTCGAGGGTCTTGGCAAACTGCTCTTCTTCGGTTTTCAGCACGCGCTCGATATGCGCCTGCTGATTTTTAAGCTCGGGGAAGGCTTCGCCCATCTCGTTGACCAGCGCCGCCACCACCTTGTGGAAGAAGCTGCCGGTGGCGCCCAGCTTGTTGCCGTGACGGCAGGCGCGGCGAATGATACGGCGCAGCACGTAGCCACGGCCTTCGTTGGACGGCAGCACGCCGTCGGCGATCAAAAAGCCGCAGGAACGGATGTGGTCGGCCACCACTTTGAGCGACGACTGCTCTTCGTTGCGGCAGCCAATGGCTTGCGCGGCGGCGTCCAGCAGGCTCTTGAACAGGTCGATCTCGTAGTTCGAGTGCACGTGCTGCATCACCGCACTGATGCGCTCAAGGCCCATGCCGGTATCCACCGACGGCGCCGGCAGCGGGTGCAGGACACCGTCGGCGGTGCGGTTGAACTGCATGAAGACGTTGTTCCAGATCTCGATGTAGCGGTCGCCGTCTTCTTCCGGCGAGCCGGGCGGGCCACCCCAGATGTCGGCGCCGTGGTCATAGAAGATCTCGGTGCACGGGCCGCACGGGCCGGTGTCACCCATGGTCCAGAAGTTGTCGGAAGCGTACGGAGCGCCTTTGTTGTCGCCGATGCGCACCATGCGCTCGGCCGGCACGCCGACTTCCTTGGTCCAGATGTCGTAGGCCTCGTCGTCGCTAGCGTACACGGTGACCCACAGCTTCTCTTTGGGCAGGTTCAGCCACTTGTCGGAAGTCAGGAAGGTCCAGGCGAAGGTGATGGCATCGCGCTTGAAATAGTCGCCGAAGCTGAAGTTGCCCAGCATCTCGAAGAAGGTGTGGTGACGGGCGGTGTAGCCGACGTTTTCCAGGTCGTTGTGCTTGCCGCCGGCGCGTACGCACTTCTGGCTGCTGACCGCGCGGGTGTAGGCGCGCTTTTCCTGGCCGAGGAAGCAGTCCTTGAACTGGTTCATGCCGGCGTTGGTGAACAGCAGGGTCGGGTCATTGCCCGGGATCAGGGAGCTGGAGGCTACGCGAGTGTGCCCTTGCTCTTCGAAGAAGCGAAGGAAGGCTTCACGGATTTCTGCGCTTTTCATAGGTTCTTCCACGGAAACGGCGGCCACGTCGAATCGACGAAACGACGGCAAAGGGCCGCATTATATCGGTCCTGCAGTCTCGGTGCAGTGTGTTTATGCAATAGAAACCGTCGTTTGGGCGGTTTGTCAGGCTAAAGCAAAGGTAACGGCTTGATCGCGATGCTAAAGCCTGCCTTTCGCTACTGGCAAGCCTGTTGCGTCGCCGCAGGATGAAAATGGACTGTACGGTGAATCAAACCGGCTGGCTCGCCGCACGAAACAGGCGACGCATGTGCCTGCGCGCCGAGCAGAGGTGGTATCCAGGCACCCGTAGCACCTACGGCTGTGCGCCTAGGATCGGGTTTCACTTCAAAGAGGAAGCCTGCATGCAACTGGACCGGATCAGCATCAGCCACAACGGCCTTGCCAGCCACCTTGACACCCTGCCCTACCGCGACCACCTGCTGTCGGCCGCGCGCGAGGATCACTGCCTGCGCATCACAGCCCTTCAACAGGCCAGCGACCTTTCGGTGCAACCTTGCGCGGCGGGTGTTGAACTGCGTATCGGGGGTATTTGCTACGAAATGGCCCTGCCAGCGGAGCACACGCTACACATCAAGACCGGTAGCGGCAATGACCAGTTGATGGTGCAAACCTGGGCCGACTGCCAACTGGTACTGGAAACCGGCGAGGGCGATGACGAGATACGCCTGCACCGCGCCCCCTCAGCAGCCAGCGGCGGCAGCGTGGTGGTGGACGCAGGGCCAGGCAACGACGTCGTCGTTGCCGATGGCCAGCAAGACGTTGAAATCGACGCGGGTGCCGGCAATGACTTCATCAGCAGCAACGCCGCGCAAGCACTGCTGTATGCCGGCCCGGGCAATGACGGGCTGAAAGTGGAAGACGGGCGCGCTAACTTGGAAGCACTGGCCGGCAGCAACCGCATCGCTACCGGCACCCTGGATGCGCGTATCTATGCCAATCGCGGTGCCATCGGCGAAATAGACGGGTTCGATGCTCCGCTACTGTTCGAACCGGCCCAGCCCGGCTTGCCGCCAGCCTACGCGCAAACCTTCGACATCCAGGGCGACCGCCCCTATGTGGAAAAGGTCAGCCGCCAGCTGGACATGCTGCGAGCCAGCCCTGCCGCCTCGGTACTGCTCGCCGAACTGGTGGCCATGGGCGTCAAGGTGGCGATCACCTACACAGCGGTACTGGACAATGCCTTCGCCGGCTACGAGCCCAGCGAAGGCGATGCGCGGGTGCGCAACGGCCAACGCGGTGCTCGCATCCGTAACTGCAAGATCCTCTACAACCCGCTGGCCCATCGCTTCGGCACACCTTCACTGGTGATGCTCTACCACGAACTCTGCCACGTCTGGAACTACGCCACCGGCAGCGTGATCGGCGACGCAGAGCAGCAGACCGTAGGGCTTGCCACCGGCGTTGCCCCCTTCGACTTTGATGACGACCCGAATACACCGCCAATCGACACCAACCCGAAACCGTTCAACGAAAACGCCTTGCGTTACGAACTGGGCTTGCCACCGCGCACCCGCTACCGCTGACCGCCCTGATCAAGCCAGGCGCTCACCCGCGTCCGGCACCACCAGAATCCCCGCCCTGAGGCCATTGCGTACCTTGGGGTTGGGGAAAATGATCCGCGCGCCCTCCTCCTCCACCACCCAACGCATCTCGGCCAGGTCCTCGGCCAGCAGGTAGCCCTTGCTCAGCTCGGAGAAGTTCTCGATGTCCGCCGGCAGGTGCAGGTGGAAGTTGTCGCTGTGCTTGATGATCTCGCGGGCCACGCTGAACAACTTCAGGCCGTCGAGCGAGTCGCCGGTCTCAGGCTCGGTGCCTTCGATGATCTGAATGATGCGCGCTTCGAGCTTGTCCAGATTGACCTCGTCGTTCTGCCCGAATGGCCGCGCCTTGCCCAGTTCGAGGGTGAAGGCCTCGGCCTCAAGCTGCTCGTAGGTGAAGGCACTGAAGGTGATCGAAGACTTGCTCTGCAACAGCACCGCCTCCATCCCTGCCGCAGCCAGGCGAGCCAGCTCACGCCGGGAATGGGTGCGGCCCTCCTTGTAGGGGTACAAGGCGAACTGCTCGATCTTCGAGCCACGGATTGCGGTGTGCAGGTCGTAGTGCAGGCGGGTACGCTCGGGCTTGCTGAAGAACACCCGGGCAAATTGTTCGAGCTCCGCGGCGCGCAGCGCCTCGAAACCACTGGAAAGCTCGTGGCGGCCATTGAACAGGCGGTTGATGTCCTGCTCGATGTAGCGCTCGCCCTTGCGAATCGCCGCCGGGTTGCCAAACAGGAACAACACCCGCGCCCGGGGCTTGATCTTGCCATTAGCCACGCCATGCAACAGGCGCTCGAGCAGTTCGATCGGCGCTGTTTCGTTGCCATGGATGCCGGCAGACAGCAACAGGTCGAGGCCGCAATCCTCGCTTTCGGCCGGACGCACCTCGAGCGCGCCCTCCCCCAACCAGCGCAAACGCACGCCCCTGGGAGTCACTTGGGTCTTCTCGGCCGGTTCGTGATCGGTGAGGGTCAGCTCAAGCAGTTTGCCAAGGGCGAGCATAGGCGCTTCCTTAGTGGTGGTGGCCGCAGTCCGGGCCATGCACGTGGTCGTCATCGTCGCCGACTTCGGCCGGCTCCATTTCCAGCTGCAGGCTGACCAGGTTGGTGGCCATCGGGCGCAGCAGCAGGTTGGCGTACTCGGCGTCGCCTTCCTCGACATCCACACCAATCAGCAACTGACCGCGGCCGTCTTGCTGAATCCACACTTCCTTGCCTTGCCAGACCACGGCAAAGCGGGTGCAGGAGGTTTCCAGCTGGGTGCCGTCTTCATCTTCCAGGATCAGGCGCAGGGCGTCGGACATTGCAAAACTCTCTCTATCAAGGTTGGCGTTGGAACGGATACACCGAACCCAACTTGAGGATCTGGGTCAATTCATCCAGTGCGGTACGGCACTCTACCAGCAGTTGCGGGTCGGCCAGGTCCGCTTCGCCGAGGCGGTCGCGGTAGTGCTTGTCGACCCAATGCACCAGGGTGTCGTACAGCGGGGCGGTCATGATAACCCCTTGGTTGACCGCCGCCAGTTCCGATTCCTTCAGCGCCACGCGCAGACGCAGGCAGGCAGGGCCGCCGCCGTTTTGCATGCTCTGCTTGAGGTCGAACACCTTGACCTCCTTCACCGGCCCGCCCTGGCTGGTCAGTTGCGAAAGATAAGCCCATACGCGCTCGTTGTTGCGGCACTCTTCCGGCACCACCAGCAGCATCGAGCCGTCGTCGCGGCTGAGCAGTTGGCTGTTGAACAGGTAGGAGCGCACCGCATCTTCCACCGTGACCGCAGCACGCGGCACGCAAATGGCCTGGAAATGACCGCCCTTGCTGGCCAGTTTAGCCTGCAGTTGGCCAAGCACCGCGTCGGTGTCGAGGAAGGCGTCCTCGTGATAGAACAACACCTCGCCGTTGCCCACCGAGATCACATCGTTGTGGAACACGCCCTGGTCGATCACCGCCGGGTTCTGCTGAGCGTAGACCACCCCGCCCTCGCTCAGGCCATGCAGCCGGGCCACTGCCTGCGAGGCCTCGAGGGTTTGCCGCGCCGGGTACTTCTGCGGCGCCGGGTAGCGGCTGTCGAAGGCGCTGCGGCCATAGACGAAGAACTCGACCCCGGCCTCGCCATAGCTGCGGCAGAAACGCGTGTGGTTGGCCGCGCCCTCGTCACCGAACTGCGCCACCGCCGGCAGCGCCTGGTGGTGGGCAAATACCTGCTGGTCATTGAACATCGCCTGCAGCACACGGCTGGTGGTCGGGTGCTCGATACTGCGGTGGTACTTGCAGTTGAGGTTGGCAGCAGTGAAATGCACGCGCCCGTCTGCGGTGTCGGCACTGGGGCTGACGGTGGCGGCGTTGGCCACCCACATGCTCGAGGCCGAGCAACTGGCCACCAGCAGCGGCATGGCGTCTTTCGCCGCGCGCTGGATCACCTCGGCATCCGACCCGGTGAAGCCCAGGCGGCGCAGCGCGGCCACATCCGGGCGCTCCTGCGGCGCCAGTACGCCCTGCTGGAAGCCCATTTCCATCAGCGCCTTCATTTTCGCCAGGCCCTGGCGCGCCGCCTCGCGCGGGCTGGAGCCCTGCTGGCTGTTGCTCTGCGAGGCCACGTTGCCGTACGACAGGCCGCCGTAGTTGTGGGTCGGCCCCACCAGGCCATCAAAATTCACTTCGTAGGATTTCATCGGCTAGGCTCCGAGACCTGTTGTTATAGGGTGACGCCCGGCGTCAGGGTCGCCGGTAATGCAAGGCTGGCGGTCTCCAGCGATGCCACGGGGTAAGCGCAGTAGTCGGCCGCGTAGTAGGCGCTGGCGCGGTGGTTGCCGCTGGCGCCAACGCCTCCGAACGGCGCGCTGCTGGCGGCGCCGGTCAGTTGCTTGTTCCAGTTGACGATGCCGGCGCGGCTGCGCAGCCAGAAGTGCTGGTAGCGGGCGTTGGAGTCCGACAGCAGCCCGGCGGCCAGGCCGTACTGGGTATTGTTGGCTTCATTGATGGCGGCGTCGAAGTCGGCATAGCGGATCACCTGCAGCAGCGGGCCGAAGAATTCTTCGTCCGGGCGCCCGGCCACCGCGGTCACATCGATGATGCCCGGGGTCAGCAAGGCGGCAGTGGCCTGGGGCTGGGTCATGTCCAGCAGCGCCACGGCTCCCTTGCCAAGCAACTCGCGCTGGGCCGCCAGCAAAGCCTGGGCAGCCTGCAGCGAGATCACCGAGCCCATGAACGGCGCCGGTTGCTGGTCGAAGGCACCCACGCTGATGGTGCGGCTGACCTCGACCAGGCGCGCGATCAGCTGGTCACCCCAGGCACCTTGCGGCACCAGCAGGCGGCGGGCGCAGGTGCAGCGCTGGCCGGCCGAGATGAACGCCGATTGGATGATGGTGTACACCGCCGCGTCCAGGTCCTTGACCTCATCCACCACCAGCGGGTTGTTGCCACCCATTTCCAGCGCGAGGATCTTGTCCGGGCGCCCGGCGAACTGCTGGTGCAGCAGGTTGCCGGTGCGGCTGGAGCCGGTGAAGAACAAACCGTCGATACCTGTATTGGCCGCCAGCGCCACGCCGGTTTCGCGGGCGCCCTGCACCAGGTTGAGCACCCCGGCCGGCAGCCCGGCCTCGGCCCAGCACTGCACCGTCAGCTCGGCGACCTTCGGCGTCAGCTCGCTGGGCTTGAACACCACGCAGTTGCCCGCCAGCAGCGCCGGCACGATATGCCCGTTGGGCAGGTGGCCGGGGAAGTTGTAGGGGCCGAACACCGCCACCACGCCGTGAGGCTTGTGCCGCAGTACCGCCGTGGCATCGGCCAGCGGGCCGCTCTTCTCGCCAGTACGTTCGCGGTAACTCTGCACCGAGATCGCCACCTTGTTGACCATGCTGGTGACTTCGGTGGCCGACTCCCACAGCGGCTTGCCGGTTTCCTCACCGATGCAGCGCGCCAATTCATCAGCACGCGCCTTGAGTTTGCCGGCGAAGGCTTCCAGCACGCTGATGCGTGCCTCCAGGCTCAATTGCGCCCAGGCCGGGAACGCCTCGCGGGCTGCACTGACTGCAGCCTCCACCTGGCCGGCATCAGCGCCCTGCCCCGCCCAGACCACCGCCTGGGTGACCGGGTTCAGCGACTGCAGCGCCTCGCCTTTGCCTGCGAGCCATTGCCCTGCGATGTAGTGCGTGGTCATTTACTGGGCCTCCCGGGCGGCGGTCAGCGGCACGGCGCGCACGTTGTCGCCGGCGCCCATGCGCAGGCGCTTGGCGGTCAGCGGGTCGACCACCAGGGTGCCGGCCGCCAGGCGCGCAGGCGCGGCGGTAATGCGGCAGTCCTCGCGCTTGCGGTTGTGGATGATGTACGGGGTGGCGTCATCGCCCGGCGTGCCCACGGCCAGCACCAGGGTTTCGCTCTCGCGCACCGCGCGAATCTTCGCGGTCTCGCACTCGATGGCCGGGCCTGCGTCGAAGATGTCGACAAACCCTTGATAGTTGAAGCCCTCACGCTTGAGCATCGCCAGCGCAGGCTCGGTGTCGGTGTGCACGCGGCCGATCACGCTGCGCGCAGCTTCCGACAGGAAGCAGGTGTACAGCGGGAACTTGGGCATCAGCTCGGCGATGAACGACTTGTTGCCCACCCCGGTGAGGTAGTCGGCCTGGCTGAACTCCATCTTGAAGAAATGCCGGCCCAGGCTCTCCCAGAACGGCGAACGGCCGGCCTCATCGGACATGCCGCGCATCTCGGCGATGAGCTTCTTGCCGAACAGGTCGGGGAATTCGGCAATGAACAGCATGCGCGACTTCGACAGCAGGTGGCCGTTGCGCCCGCTGCGGTAGTCGCTGCGCAGGAACAGCGAACACAGCTCGGAGTTGCCGGTCAGGTCGTTGGCCAAGAACAGCGTGGGGATCTCGCGGTAGATGTTCAGCTCTTGCGAGGCGCTGACGGTCAGGCCAACGCGGTAGTTGTACCAGGGCTCGCGCAGGCCGACGGCGCCGGCGATAGCGCTGATGCCAACTACCAGGCCTTCGTCGTTTTCCAGCACGAACAGGTAGTCGGTGTCGCCGCGCTCGGCTTCGCCACGGAAGCTCTTCTCGGCCCAGCCGACGCGCCGTGCCAGGCGCTCTTCGTTGGCCGGCAAGGTGGTCAGGCCGGTGGTGCCAGTGCTGCGGGCCAGCTCGATCAGCGCGGGTAAATCGCTGCTGCGTACGGGACGAACGATCATGCTATCTCCTTGTGCGGCGGGCCTGGCCTGCCGCGAAACTCACTGTTGCGACTCGCCTGCGGCGAACCCTCAGACCGCCACCAGGCGCACGCTGGCGCCTTCACCCACACCCAGCGCCTCGACGGCCTCGCTGCTCAGGCTGACCGGTTTGCCCGGCACCCAGTCCAGCTCCAGCAGCACTGCGCGGTAATCCTGCAACTGGCCGTTGCACACCAGGTACGGGCGCCCGCCCTTGACCGGCGTGTCGTCGACTTTCACCGGCACCACGCGGCTCTGGGCGATCGAGCGAATGCTCGAGGCGCGCGCGTGCAGGGTCGGGCCACCGTCGAAGATGTCGATGTAGTGCTCGGTCTCGAAGCCTTCACGCATGAGGATGTCGAAGGTGATCTGCGCACGCGGGTGCACCTGGCCCATGGCTTCCTGGGCGGCGTCGTCCAGCAGCGGCACGTAGATCGGGTAGTGCGGCATCAGCTCGGCGAGGAAGGTGCGGCTTTTCAGCCCGCACAGACGCTCGGCGTCGGCGTAGTTGAGGTCGAAGAAGTTGCGCCCGATGGCATCCCAGAACGGCGACTCGCCCTGCTCGTCGCTGTAGCCGACGATTTCGGTCACCACCGAATCGGCGAAGCGCTCGGGGTGCGCCGCCATGAACAGCAGGCGCCCGCGCGAGTTGAGCTCGGCCCAGCCGCTGTTCACCAGCTCCGGCAGCACGTAGAAGCTGGTCAAAAGGCTGTTGCCGGTGAGGTCGTGGCACAGCGACAGCACGTGGATCTTGTTGTGGATCTTAAGCTCCCGGGAGGCGTGCACGAAGGTCTCGTTACGAAAGCTGTAGAACGGCTCGGAATAACCCGCCGAGGCGACGATGGCCGAGCAGCCGGCCAGCTTGCCGCTGACGCTGTCTTCGAGCACAAAGAAGTAGCTCTCCTCGCCGTTGAAGCTCACTTCGGCGGCGAAGGAGGTTTCCGAGGCGGCGATCTTGTCGCCCAGGCGGCCGGCGTCGTCCGGCAGCGAGGTGACACCAACGGGGCTGTCGGCAGCCATGCGCTGCACTTCGTTCAGATCCGCCATTTGCGCGGGGCGCATCACCAGCATGGTGTCACTCCTTTCGGGATAGCGTGCCGCTCACTTCGGCACGGAAAAACTGCGGGCACGCGCCACTACCTGCAAGCAGGTGCCCGCATTGGAATTCAGGTATCGCCGGCCCGTCGCGGAGCCGGCGAAAGGGCCGATCAGGCCTTGGTCAGCTGCGCCACGGCGCGCTCGAAGCGGTCCAGGCCTTCGTCGATATCGGCATCTTCGACGACAAGACTCGGGGCGAAGCGCACCACGTCCGGGCCGGCCTGCAGCACCATCACGCCCTCTTTCTCAGCGGCGTTGAGCACATCCTTGGCCTTGCCGACCCAGGCTTGGCTGAGCACGCAGCCGATCAGCAGGCCGACGCCACGCACCTGGGTGAACAGGCCGTACTGCTGGCCGATCTGCTCCAGGCGGGTCTTGAAGCGCTCGTGCTTGGCCTTGATGCCGGCCAGGGTCTCTGGGGTGTTGATCACGTCCAGCACGGCGCAAGCCACGGCGCAGCCCAGCGGGTTGCCGCCGTAGGTGGTGCCGTGGGTGCCGACGGCCAGGTGCTTGGCCAGCTCGCTGGTGGTCAGCATGGCGCCGATCGGGAAGCCGCCGCCCAGGCTCTTGGCGCTGGTCAGGATGTCCGGGGTCACGCCGTAGTGCTGGTAGGCATACAGCGAGCCGGTGCGGCCAACGCCGGTCTGCACTTCGTCGAAGATCAGCAGGGCGTTGTGCTCGTCACACAGCTTGCGCGCGCCTTCCAGATAAGCCTTGTCGGCCGGTACCACACCGCTCTCGCCCTGGATCGGCTCGATCACCACGGCGCAGGTCTTGTCGCTGATCTGTGCTTTCAGCGCTTCCAGGTCGTTGTACGGCACATGGCTGATGCCGGTGATCTTCGGGCCGAAACCGTCGGAGTACTTCGGCTGGCCACCGACGCTGACGGTGAACAAGGTTCGGCCGTGGAAGCTGTTCACGGTGGCGATGATTTCGTGCTTTTCAGGGCCGAAGCGGTCGTGGGCGACACGCCGGGCCAGCTTGAAGGCGGCCTCGTTGGATTCGGCGCCGGAGTTGCAGAAGAACGCGCGGTCGGCAAAGGTAGCGTCCACCAGCTTGTGGGCCAGGCGCAGGGCCGGCTCGTTGGTGAACACGTTGGAGACGTGCCAGAGGGTGTTGGCCTGCTCGGTCAGCGCCTTGACCAGCGCCGGGTGGCAGTGGCCCAGGGCATTCACCGCGATGCCGCCGGCAAAGTCGATCAGCTCGCGGCCCGACTGGTCCCACACTCGGGAACCCTCGCCTCGCACAGGAATGAAGGCCGCCGGCGAATAGTTGGGGACCATCACCTGGTCGAAATCGGCACGTTGCACCGGGGCTTGCTCAACGGACATCTGAGTCTCCTGAAGAGGAACGCTGGCCTGGAAGTGGCGAGCGATGGGGGGATTGTAAGGACTGATCGGCGCCTGTCCTTGCTGCCAGGCGACAACTTGTTACAGCGCCAAACCCTGTTTTACCAAGGCTTTCGGCAATGCGACAAACACTGTCGCAATCGCGCAGTGTAACGTTGCTCCCACACCCTTTGGAAAAAATCCGGCAGCCAGAAGCCGCCTGGCTTAGTTGCCGCCAGAAGACCCCTCCTACACTCATCAAAGAACCTGCCTACGCACGAAATCCATCAGTCCTGCATCCCTCGCGAACAGCCCTCTCTAGCATGGCCGCCAGACGCACATTCGAGCGCCAACTGGTAAAAATTCATGTCACGGAGCGCCCCATGCGCCTTGATTTCGCCCGATTGATCATGCGGTCAAACACCGCCCCGCTGCAGCGCAGCGAACTGACCCTGGAACAGCTGCAGCCCTTTCTCGAGACCAACGCCCCGCCCGCACTGGCACACGAAGCCCTGGCGACCAGCCAGTACCATGTGAGCTGCCGCGAGGCCGGCATCGACGACGGCAGGCGCTACTTCCAGTACCACATCGAGGGTGAGCGGGCCGGCCTTTGCGGCTACCACCAACGCCGCTGCGACCCGCCCCACGTAGTCTGGGGCGGGTTCTTCATTGCCAGCCGCAGGCTGTCTGGCGCCATGAAGATGCGCATGCAATTCGATACCCTGCGGCATATCCTCCAGCACACCCATGCCAACCAAGGCTATGTGGAAACCTACGCCGCACCTGGCAAAAGCAACATGTACGCCATCTGGGCAAAGCTTGGCGCAGTCGAAAGCGGCACACTGAAGGACTTCTACGGCCCCGGCAGCGACATGCGCATTCAGTGCATCGACCTGCAGGCGCTGCGCACCAGCCTCGGCGCCAGGCATTGCGCGCCATGAGCGCGCGCATTGCGCTGGTCTATGTCGAAGCCGGGTTCGGCCCACAGGTCATGGCTCGGCGCCTGGAGGCAAGCCTGGCCACGGCGGGTCATGCCAGCTGCGTCATTTCTTTGCGCCAGCTGATACCGCCGTGGCTGCACGCCCTTTTGCTGGACCAGTACCGCAACGAGTGCCAGCAGCAGCGCGACTCCTTAAGCCGCTGGCACCTTCAACCCTGGCGATTCGCCTGGCTGTATCGCGCACTCGGCCTGCTGCACAGGCCAACCCCGGCAGCACGCCACAGCCTGAGCCGGGTACGCGTGGTGATGGCCACCAGCTACCTGGCCGCGTTTTTCCTGATCGAACTGCGTCGGCGCCTAGGGCTGCAATTCAAAGTCGTGGGCCTGCTCGGCGACTATTGCACCTCTGCTGGCTGGCGCCTGCCTGTGGACGCACTGGTGACGCCACGCCTGGTAAGCAACGCCACCCTCGACTGGTTGCGGGCACGCAATATCACGCTGCTGCCACTGGGTATTCCATTAGACGAACACGAACACCACCCGGCCCCCGAGGCCGGCCACCTGCTGGTCACTGGCGGGGGGTGGGGGCTCGGTGGCGCCTATGACTGCCTCGAACACGCGCTGCAGCACTGCGCCGTGAGGCGAGTCACCGCACTCTGCGGCGACAACCCCACCCTGCTCGAACACCTCAGGCAACGCCATGCCTGCTCGATAAAAGCTGGCCGCCTGCTGCTGCTGCCCTCACAGCCAAACCTCGGCCCACTCTACGCCAGCAGTTGGGCGGTGCTCTCCAAGCCTGGCGGGCTGACCTTGAGCGAGGCTGCGCAACACGGCTGCCCACTGTTGCTGGCCACGCCGATCACCGAACACGAACGGCGCAATGCCGTCCATTTTCTGACCCACGGGGCAGCACTGGATGCAACCACCCCCCAGAAACTGGCTGAAGCATTGAGCAGCCTGGCCCACAAACGCACACAACTGAGCGACAGCGCCCGCTCACTGATTGACACCACCGCAACCCGAACCATCACCTCAAACCTGCTGACCCTGGAGCAAGCTTTCAATGTGGACGACTGATGTAACCCGCCCCGTACCCAGCAATATCGCGCGGCAGCACTTTCTGCAGCGCAATGCCGACTACATGGCGCGCTACCGACAACGCGCCGACCAACTCAAGGCAGCGATCCAGGCCTTCGCCAGCACTGGCGAGGTGCACAGCCAAGGCATCTCGAAAATTTCCCTCAAGCTGCTCAGCGCCTGCAACCTGCGGTGCTCCATGTGCTTCCAGTGGCGCGAGGATGGGCTCGACCACGAGGGTGCAAAAGGCTTTCACCGCAACCTCAAGAAAACCCGCCTGGATTTCGACGAGTGCCGGCACTTGTTCGATTTCGTTCGCAAGCACCCCTGCGAAGTCGTGCTGACAGGCGGCGAACCGATGCTGCACCCACAGTTTTCCCTGTTCGTTCAGGCCTTGGCAGAGGCAGGCTGCCACATGGTGATCTGCACCAATGGCACGCTACTGGACAAGCATTTCGATACCCTGAGCCGCTATCACGACCGCCTGGCCTTCCTGATTTCGATCGACGGCCCCAAGGCTGTGCACGATGGCATCCGAGGCGACGGCTACCACGCAGTGACCACCGGGGCGATCCGCCGCCTGGCCGAGGCCAAGCGTGACGGCCTGAAATGGATCGTCGGCGTAGAGTCGACATTGCTTGCCAGCAACATGCTGCATAGCGAAACCGTCATCGAGGAGTGTGCAGCCATGGGGGTCGACTGGATGGTGTTCAACCACCTGTGGATAGCCAACCCTGAAGCCCGGGTGCAGTTCAGCCAGTTATGCACCGAGCACGGCACACAGGCGCAATCTGCCGAGGGTTACGACCTCGGCCATTTCGATGACAACTATGTGGAGATGGTCAACAGCACACTGGCGCGTATCCAGGCCCACCCAAGCCCGATCCCGGTACTGGTCAGCCCGAACCTTGCGCCGCAGCAGCTACAGGACTACTACCAGGGCCGCTACCGCCCAGAGAACCCCTACTACAAGATGGGCGTGAAGCTGGACATCGACATCGACGGGCGAGTGGTGATGACCAAGCAGTTCCCGGAAATCTCATTCGGCAACATCATCGACCAACCCATCGAGCAGATCGTTGGCTCGGCGCTTTACAAACGTACGGCGCGCGAACTGCTGCACCGCCCCCTCGACATCCTCGCCGCATGCCCGGACATGCACAACCTGCGTGTCGACAAAGCCCCCTGAGCGCCGCCGTCAGCCCTTTTCAGCCGGCGCCGAACTGAGCTCGAACGGGCTGCTGCTGCGCCGCTGGTTGCGGTCTTCGCGCGGCGTGGCGCCGAAGAAATTGCGGTAGGCGCTGGAGAAATGCGGCCCGGAGGAGAACCCGCAGGACAAGCCGATCTGGATGATCGACTTGCTGGTCTGCATCAGCATCTGCCGCGCCTTGTTCAGGCGCAGCTCCAGGTAGTACTGGCTGGGTACGCGGTTCAGGTACTGCTTGAAGATGCGCTCCAACTGCCGGCGCGACACGCACACATGCTGGGCGATCTCGTCGGTGGTCAGCGGCTCTTCGATGTTGGCCTCCATCAGCAGCACCGCCTGGGTCAGCTTGGGGTGGCTGGAGCCCAGGCGGTTCTGCAGCGGGATGCGCTGGCGCTCGCCACCTTCGCGGATGCGCTCGACCACCAGCTCTTCGGACACCGCGCCGGCCAGCTCAGCACCGTGGTCTCGGGCCAGCACTGCCAGCAGCAGGTCGGTCACCGCCATGCCGCCACAGGCGGTCAGGCGATCACGGTCCCAGTCGAACAAATGACTGGTGGCGATCACCTTGGGGAAGCGCTCGGCAAAGTCATCCTGCCAGCGCCAGTGCACCGCGGCGCGGTAGCCATCGAGCAGGCCAAGGGCCGCCAGCGGGTACACCCCAGCCGACAGCCCGCCGATCATGCAGCCGCCGCGGGCCAGCTGCTTGAGCGCCGCAGACAGCGCCGAACCCATTGCTGCAGGCGGCTCGTCGGCCACCAGGAACAGCTTGTGGCAGCCTTCCAGGCGGCCGTTCCAGGCCTCGCCCGGCAGGCGCCAGGCACCCTCCTGGCCCGCCTCGGCCTGCAAAAAGGCCAGCTCGTAGACCACGTCCGGGTGCACCCGCTGGGCCACCAGCAACACCTCTTCCGCCAACGCCAGGGTCAGCGGCCGGGTGCCGGGCCAGATGAGAAAGCCGATTCGCTGGGTGGTCATAGGGCGTGGTCCAAAACCTTGGAAAGGATTGTTCGCAACTGCGGCACAGAGCACGCTGCGCGCGCTGCGCAGCATGCCCCATTCTGGTGCAAAAGTGCAGCCTTTACTTCAGGCTGCCAGAGAGGAACTGCTTGAGCCGTTCCGACTGCGGGTTGGCCAGCACTTCGCGCGGGCAACCGCGCTCTTCCACCAGCCCCTTGTGCAGGAATACCAACTGGTTGGACACCTCGCGGGCAAAGCCCATCTCGTGGGTGACCACCACCATGGTGCGGCCTTCCTGGGCCAGCGACTGCATCACTTTGAGCACATCGCCCACCAACTCCGGGTCCAGCGCCGAGGTAGGCTCGTCGAACAGCATCACCTCAGGCTCCATGGCCAGGGCCCGGGCAATCGCCACACGCTGCTGCTCACCGCCGGACATATGGCCGGGGAAGGCATCCTTGCGATGGGCCACGCCCACCTTGGCCAGGTAGTGCTCGGCCTTTTCCAGTGCTTCTTTCTTGTTGACACCCAGCACATGCACCGGCGCCTCGATGATGTTCTCCAGCGCCGTCATGTGCGACCACAGGTTGAAGTGCTGGAACACCATCGACAGCCGCGAGCGCATGCGCTGCAGCTGTTTCGGGTCGGCGGCCTTGAGCGCGCCGTCCTTGCCGGCCACCAGCTTGAGCTCTTCGTTGTTCAGCAGGATCTTGCCGGCATGGGGCTGCTCGAGCAGGTTGATGCAGCGCAGGAAGGTGGACTTGCCCGAACCACTGGAGCCGATGATGCTGATCACATCGCCCGCCTTGGCCTCGAGGGAGACGCCCTTGAGCACTTCGTGGCTGCCGTAGCGCTTGTGCAGGTCTTGGATTTGCAGTTTGTACATGCTGTCGGTTCTCACAGAGCGGTCAGTGCTTGCGCGGCGCCAGGTAGCCGAGCCAGCGGCGTTCGGCCAGCTTGAACAGGCGCACGAGGATGAAGGTCAGGCACAGGTAGAACACGCCCGCCGTGATATAGGCCTCGAAAGGCAGGTAGTACTGGGCGTTGACCGTGCGCGCGGCACCGGTGATGTCGATCAGGGTGACGATCGAGGCCAGGCTGGTGGTCTGCAGCATCATGATCACTTCGTTGCTGTACTGCGGCAATGCGCGGCGCAACGCCGAGGGCAGCAGGATGCGCCGGTACATCTTCATGCGCGACATGCCGATGGCCTTGGCTGCCTCGATCTCGCCATGGGGCGTGGCCTTGAGGCTGCCGGCGATGATCTCGGCGGTGTAGGCGCTGGTGTTGACGGCAAATGCCAGGCAGGCACAGAAGGTCGCACTGGACAGCAACGGCCACAGGAAGCTCTCGCGCACCGCTTCGAACTGGGCCAGGCCGTAGTAGATCAAGAACAGCTGCACCAGCATCGGCGTGCCACGGATCACGTAGGTGTACAGCCAGGCGGTCATGTTCACCACCGGCTGCTTGGACACCCGCATCAGGCCCAGCGGGACGGCCGCCAGCAGGCCGAAGAACAGCGACAGCGCCAGCAGCTTGAGGGTGGTCAGCAGGCCGCCGACATACAGCGGCATGGCCTCCCAGATGACGTTGTAGTCAAAGATCATAATTCAGCCACCTTGACGCCAACCGAGTAGCGCTTCTCGAGGTACTTCAGCGCCAGCAGCGAGACGCTGGTCAGCACCAGGTACAGTGCCGCCACCGCCAGGAAGAAGGTGAAAGGCTCGCGGGTGGCATCGGCCGCCTGCTTGGCCTTGAACATCATGTCCTGCAGGCCCACCACCGAAATCAGTGCGGTGGCCTTGGTCAGCACCAGCCAGTTGTTGGTAAAACCTGGGATGGCCAGGCGGATCATCTGCGGCACCATGATCCGGAAGAACACCTGCACGCCGCTCATGCCATAGGCCGCGCCGGCCTCGGCCTGGCCCTTGGGGATGCCCAAAAAGGCGCCGCGGAAGGTTTCCGAAAGGTAGGCACCAAAAATGAAGCCCAGGGTACCGATACCGGCAGCCAGCGGGTTCAGATCGATGTAGTCGTCGTAGCCGAGCAGCGGCGCCACCCGGTTGATGATGTCCTGGCCGCCGTAGAATATCAGCAGGATCAGCACCAGGTCAGGGATGCCACGGATCACCGTGGAGTAAAGATCCCCCAGCCAGGCCAGCCAGCGTACCGGCGACAAGCGCAGCGCCACGCCGATCAGGCCGAGGACAATGGCCAGGGCCATCGACGACAGGGCGAGCTGCAGCGTCAGCCACGCCCCGTCGAGGATGACTGCCCCATAGCCTTTCAACATGATTCGGATTCCTCAGGGCTTGGGAATGAAAAATGGTGCAAACCTCAGAGCTTCTGCTGTTTGCACCATTGCACAGGTGAAACTCGACGGTTTACTTCGAGTCTGGACCGTAGATGTCGAAGTTGAAGTACTTCTTCTCGATCTCTTTGTATTTGCCGTTGGCACGGATGGCGTCGATGGCCGCGTTGATGCGGTCGGCGTTGGCCTTGTCGCCCTTGCGCACGGCGATGCCGACGCCGTCACCGAAGTACTTAACGTCGGTGAACGATGGGCCGACGAAGGCAAAGCCCTTGCCGGCGTCGGTTTTCAGGAAACCGTCTTCGAGCAGGGTGGCATCGGCCACGGTACCGTCCAGGCGGCCGGCAGCAACGTCCAGGTAGATCTCGTTCTGAGTGCCGTAAGGCACTACGGTGGCGCCTTTCGGGGCCAGCACTTCCTTGGCGAAGCGGTCGTGGATCGAGCCACGCTGCACGCCGATCTTCTTGCCCTTGAGCTCATCCAGGCTGTCGCTGACCGCAGTGCCTTCCTTCATGACCAGGCGGGCCGGGGTCAGGTAGTAGCGCTTGGTGAAGTCGACGGACTTCTTGCGGTCTTCGGTGATCGACATGGACGACAGGATGGCGTCGATCTTGCGCACCTTCAGTGCCGGGATCAGGCCGTCGAACTCTTGCTCGACCCAGGTGCACTTGGCCTTCATCTCTTCGCACAGGGCGTTGCCGATGTCGTAGTCGAAGCCGGCGATGCTGCCATCAGGCTGCTTGAAAGCGAACGGTGGGTAGGCGGCCTCGATACCGATCTTCAACGGTTTCTCATCGGCCTGCGATACCAGGGAAAACACGGAAAGCGCCAGGGCGCCAAGCAGTGCGAGCTTCTTCATCAGGTAACTCCATCGGTACGGGGCAATACAAGGCAGGTGCAACGGCTGCCCGATATGCGAATGGGTACAACGCGAGCCGCGCAGGTTTCGACCAAGGTCGCAGACCACGAGCGAGTGAGTGGCATTTTAGCGACAGCCCGTTAGTCGATATTTCTTCAAAGCGACAACTAGTTATAGAAGCGCCTGAAACCGCGGCGGGCGATATTGACAGCTCTTGCATATTATGCAAGCGCAAAAGAAAAATAACCTTTACCCAAAGCAATAAGCGCGCCCATTATTGGCAAAGCCTTGAATTCCGGCAAGCGCAGCGTGCCCCAGTGCAGAAAACGACTACAAAAACGCCCCTGGATGGCGCAGAAATGTTCCCGCAAGCCCCACTATTGTGCGAACTGTCCGACAGGATTGGTTACCGATGAATGTCGGAGTAACAATTCTTTAAGTAAAGCAAAAACCCCGCCGGTTGCGCGGCGGGGTTTTCGTTGAGCCTTGAGCAGAGTCTGTGGGAGCAACTGTCTTGTGCTACCTGAACCGGCCTCATCGCCGGCAAGCCGGCTCCTACAGGTACGGCACTGGCGTGAAGCTTATGCAATCCCTGTGGGAGCGGCTTCAGCCGCGAACACCGGCAGAGCCGGTGCCATCCACCGCGTCGCTTGCTTCGCGGCTAAAGCCGCTCCCACAGGTACGGCGCCTGGTTCGGGCATCGCGCGCCCTCTGTAGGAGACGGGTCAGGCCGACGCCAGGCTCATGGCCTTGTGGGTGTCGATCAGGTGCTGCACCACGCCTGGGTCGGCCAGGGTGGAGATATCACCCAGGGCGTCGTATTCGGCCGTGGCGATCTTGCGCAGGATGCGGCGCATGATCTTGCCCGAGCGGGTTTTCGGCAAGCCGGGCGCCCACTGGATCACGTCCGGCGAGGCGATCGGGCCGATTTCCTTGCGCACCCAGTTTTTCAGCTCAAGGCGCAGTTGCTCGCTCGGCACCTCGCCGGCGTTCAGGGTGACGTACACATAGATGCCCTGGCCCTTGATGTCGTGGGGTACCCCCACCACAGCAGCTTCGGCCACCTTCGAGTGGGCCACCATGGCGCTTTCGATCTCGGCGGTGCCCATGCGGTGGCCGGACACGTTGAGTACGTCATCCACGCGGCCGGTGATCCAGTAGTAGCCGTCCTCGTCGCGGCGGGCACCGTCACCGGTGAAGTACATGCCACGGAAGGTCTTGAAGTAGGTGTCGACGAAGCGGTCGTGGTCGCCGTACAGCGAACGCGACTGGCCTGGCCACGAATCGAGGATCACCAGGTTGCCCTCGGCGGCGCCCTCGATCAGGTTGCCCAGGTTGTCCACCAACGCCGGCACCACACCGAAGAACGGGCGGGTGGCCGAGCCAGGTTTCAGGCCGGTGGCGCCCGGCAGCGGGCTGATCAGGATGCCGCCGGTTTCAGTCTGCCACCAGGTGTCGACGATCGGGCAACGCTCCTTGCCGACGGTCTTGTAGTACCAGTTCCAGGCTTCCGGGTTGATCGGCTCGCCCACCGAGCCCAGCAGGCGCAGGCTGGAGCCATCGGCGCCGGCCACCGCCGCCTGCCCTTCGGCCATCATGGCGCGGATGGCAGTCGGGGCGGTGTAGAGGATGTTGACCTTGTGCTTGTCGACGATCTTCGACACGCGGGTGATGTCCGGGTAGTTCGGCACGCCTTCGAACAACAGGGTGGTGGCGCCGTTGGCCAGCGGGCCGTAGACGATGTAGCTGTGGCCGGTGACCCAACCCACGTCGGCGGTGCACCAGTAGACTTCGCCCGGGCGGTAGTCGAACACCCGCTCGTGGGTCAGCGCGGCGTACACCAGATAGCCACCGGTGGTGTGCAGCACACCCTTCGGCTTGCCGGTGGAGCCCGAGGTATAAAGGATGAACAGCGGCTCTTCGGCGCCCATTTCTTTCGGCGCGCAGTGGCTGGAGGCGACCTTCATCAGGTCTTCGTACCAGATGTCGCGGTGCTGGTGCCAGGCAATGTCGCCACCGGTGCGCTTGCACACGATGATCTTCTGCACACTGTTGGTTTCAGGGTTGGTCAGCGCCAGGTCGACGTTGCCCTTGAGCGGGGTACGACGCCCGCCGCGCACGCCTTCGTCGGCGGTGATCACCACCTTGGACTTGCAGTCGATGATGCGCCCGGCCAACGCCTCAGGGGAGAAGCCGCCGAACACCACCGAGTGGATTGCGCCGATGCGGGCACAGGCCAGCATGGCCACCACGGCCTCGGGGATCATCGGCATGTAGATGGTCACCACATCGCCACGGTGCACGTCCTGGCCACGCAGGGCGTTGGCGAACTTGCAGACCTGCTCGTGCAGCTCGCGGTAGGTGATGTTGCGGTGCTCGGAAGGGTCGTCGCCCTCCCAGATGATTGCCAACTGGTCGCCGCGCTCTTCGAGGTGGCGGTCCAGGCAGTTGGAGGAGACGTTCAGAGTGCCGTCGGCGAACCACTTGATATCGACATGGTGGTCGTCGAACGAGGTCTGCTTGACCTTGGTGAAGGGCTTGATCCAGTCCAGACGCTGGGCCTGCTCGCGCCAGAAGCCGTCCGGGTTGATCACCGATTGCTGGTACATGGCCTTGTAGGTGGCCTCGTCGGTCAGGGTACTGGCCGCAACCTCGGGACGAACGGGATACAGTGGAGCCGCACTCATCTGTGTTACCTCGGTGTAATAGTTGTTTTTGTATGGAACTGTTTGTAACTGTACCAGAGCGCCAAACACCATTCGACGTTGGTAGTAACGCGACGGGCCGCACCCGCCCAAAATTGGCACGACCGCTCTAGATCGTGGCATACAGCCATGAGCGAAGGTAACGCCAGAGGGATTGTTACGATTTCTGTCAAAAGTCTTTATCAAAAGACCCTCTGTTTCAGCCGCCACCAGCGCCATAAAATTCACCTCGCCAGCAACGGCAACGCGATTAACTAACTGGTCACAGCCCCCACGAAGGCAACGTGTTAATCGGCAACTAATCAAACCATCTAAAACTTGCTGTACTCGCGGCGCCAAAAGTGCCGCGTGCCCCCTCACGACCTTAGACAGGTAAATAGAAAATGAAAGCTTTACTGGTATTGGTACTTGGCAGTCTTTGCGGCGCGGCAATGGCCGGCGAGGCAAAAGATGCCGAGCAGATTCCGGTTGAACAGTACAGTTACTCGCAGCACCTGGACATCGCCCGCGTCATTTCCATGAGCGAAGTCCCGAACGTCTGCGAAGTCGTGCCCGCCCGCATGACCTACGAGGACTCCAAGGGCCAGAAGCACATTCTCGAATACCGCGTGATGGGGAACGGTTGTTCCAACGGTTGATTGATTCAGCACCCTTCGCGGGCAAGCCCGCTCCCACAGGTACAGCGCAAAGCCTGAGTGCAGCGCCATACCTGTAGGAGCGGGCTTGCCCGCGATGAAGTTAATGCCTCATTAACAGGCTATTGAATAATCGCCTTCACTCTGCCGACTTGCCCAGGGAATAATCCCGCAACTTGTTGGCAATGGTCGTGTGCGACACACCCAATCTTTTCCCCAGCGCCCGACTGCTGGGAAACTCGCCAAGTAAACTTTCAAGCACGGCCTTTTCAAAACGCCCGACAATATCCGAAAGTTCCCCTTCCAGCGAAAACTCGCCCAACGGCTGGCGCACGCCATAATCCGGCAGGCGAATATGTTCGCCTTTCACCACGCCGCCCTCACATAACGAAACCGCCTGGAACAACACGTTCTCCAGTTGCCGCACATTACCCGGCCAGTGGTACTGCGCCAGTTTGTCCATGGCCGCCGGCAGCAAGCGCGGCATCGGGCAGCCGATCTGCCGGCTGGCCTGGTCGAGAAAGTGCTGCACCAAACCATCCAGGCCATCCATGCACTCGCGCAGCGGCGGGATGTGCAGCGACAGCACGTTCAGCCGGTGGTAGAGGTCCTGGCGGAACTCGCCGCGGGCGCATAGCTCGGACAAGTCCACCTGGGTCGCGCAGATCACCCGCACATCCAGGTATACCTCCTCGTCGCTGCCCACCCGGCGAAAGCAGCCATCCTGCAGAAAACGCAACAGCTTCACCTGCAACCGCGGGCTCATCTCCCCTACCCCGTCGAGGAACAACGTACCGCCGGCCGTCAGTTCCAGCAGCCCGAGCTTGCCCTCGGCCCGCGCACCCTCGAATGCCCCCGGGCCGTAACCGAACAGCTCGGTCTCGGCCATCGACTCCGGCAAGCCTGCACAGTTGAGCGCCATCAGCGGCGCCTGGCCACGGGGGCTGGCCAGGTGGCAGGCGCGGGCCAGCAGTTCCTTGCCGGTGCCGGTCTCGCCCTCGATCAGCAGCGGCGCATCCAGCGGCGCCATGCGCCGCGCCTCGCGCACCACCGCAGCCATCACCTTCGAGCTCTGGAAGATGCTGTCAAAGCCCCGCAGCTCCTGCTTGCGCACGTTGTAGATGCGCTCGCCGATACGGTCGGCGCGATGCAGGGTCAGCACCGCGCCGGCCAGGGCTTCGCTGTCATCATGCTCGGACTGCAACGGCGCGATATCGGCCAGGAACACATCGCCCTTGACCTTGACCCGCAGGCCATTGATACGCGACTTGTTGGCCCGCACCAGCTCGGGCAAGTCGAAGTCCTCGACATAGCGCGACAGCGGCAGCCCCGGCACCTCGTCCACCCGTACCCCCAGCAACTGCGCCGCGCCGCGGTTGCCCGCGACGATGCTGCCACCCATGTCGATCGACAACACCGGGAAGTCCAGCGCACCCAGCAGCGCGTTGAGCTCCATGTGCCGCCGCTCGCTGGGCATCAAGCCGACGCGCTTGACCCCGAACACCCCGGTGATGGCCTCGAACTTGGGCCGCAGCGCCTGGAACTGCAAGTTGATCAGGTTCGGGCAGTGCAGGTAGATGGCGTTGCCATGGTCGCCCCCCACCTCGCCGCGCAGCACGTTGATGCCGTACTCCACCAGCAGGTTGAGGATGTCGCGCAGGATGCCGATGCGGTTCTGGCAGTGCACTTTGATACGCATGAATAGCCTCGAAGCGCGGCAACTATCTGCTGGCCACGCACAAAAGTCGTAAAGAAAACCTGACAAAAGCAGCCGATCACTGCTCGATATGGCGTAGATTTTCCGGCTGCGGCCGCATTTTGTAAACTTATCGTTACGAAATAGCGCCAAGCACAGCCCCGACATGGCGCTCGCACCCCGTGCAATGCAACGGCTGCAGGGTTAATTCTGTTGCATGTCTTGCCCATAACAAGAAAGCCCTCACCAGGAGAGCCACATGAAACAGACGCACTACGTGGCACGCGAGCCCGATGCGCAGGGTTTTATCGACTACCCCGAGCAAGAGCACGGGGTATGGAACACCCTGATCACCCGGCAGATGAAGGTCATCGAAGGCCGTGCCTGCCAGGAATACCTCGACGGCATCGAGCAGCTGAAGCTGCCCCGCGAGCGCATTCCGCAACTGGGTGAAGTGAACAAGGTGCTGGGCGCCACCACCGGCTGGCAGGTTGCCCGGGTACCGGCGCTGATCCCCTTCCAGACCTTCTTCGAGCTGCTGGCCAGCAAGCGCTTCCCGGTAGCCACCTTCATCCGCACCCCGGAAGAACTCGACTACCTGCAAGAGCCCGACATCTTCCACGAGATCTTCGGCCACTGCCCGCTCCTGACCAACCCCTGGTTCGCCGAATTCACCCACACCTACGGCAAGCTCGGCCTGGCGGCCACCAAGGAGCAGCGCGTATACCTGGCGCGCCTGTACTGGATGACCATCGAGTTCGGCCTGATGGAAACCGCACAGGGCCGCAAGATCTACGGCGGCGGCATCCTCTCCTCGCCCAAGGAGACCGTCTACAGTCTATCCGGCGAGCCCGAGTACCAGGCCTTCGACCCGGTCGAGGCCATGCGCACCCCGTACCGCATCGACATCCTGCAACCGGTGTACTTCGTGCTGCCCAACCTCAAGCGCCTGTTCGACCTGGCCCACGAGGACATCCCGGGCATGGTCCAGCAGGCCATGCAGCTGGGCCTGCACGCACCGAAGTTTCCACCCAAGGCAGCGGCCTGAGCCGCCCCTTGCCGATAACAACTCAAACCGGACAACAGCCATGAATGCCTTGAACCAAGCCCACTGCGAAGCCTGCCGCGCCGACGCGCCGAAAGTCACCGACGAAGAGCTGGCGGTACTGATCCGCGAAATCCCGGACTGGAACATCGAAGTGCGCGACGGCCACATGGAGCTCGAGCGCGTATTCCTGTTCAAGAACTTCAAGCACGCCCTGGCCTTCACCAACGCCATCGGCGAAATCGCCGAAGCCGAAGGCCATCACCCAGGCCTTTTGACCGAGTGGGGCAAGGTTACCGTGACCTGGTGGAGCCACTCGATCAAGGGCCTGCACCGCAACGACTTCATCATGTGCGCACGCACCGATAAAGTTGCCGAAGGCGCCGAAGGCCGCAAGTAACACCATCCCCCTCTGTAGGAGCCGGCTTGCCGGCTCTCATAGAACTGCACATAACTCATTGATTTAGCAGGGACCTGTGGGAACGGGCTTGCCCGCGAAGCAGGCGACGCGGTGTCTGGCACCGGCTTCGCCGGTGTTCGCGGGCAAGCCCGCTCCCACAGGGGTCGCGGCGGGTTCGCGCCGAGTTCTCTGCGCGACAGCGCAGCCCGCAGGGCTGGGTAATCTCCTACAGAAAAGCACCCGCCTGCCCCCTGCCCTGTCCGATATCCGCCCGCAAAAACCGACAAGCGAATCGGAAAATTCTCAAACTGTCATCCAGACTGCTGTATCCTGCCCCAGCTTTTCGAAGCTCCACACATGCGCCAAGCGCTGCCTTTTCACTCACACTTGCGAGGAACGACGAGATGCATGAAATCCCGAATCTTCCCTTCCCAAGCCTGAACCCTGAAGAGCAATCCGTTGCTGCCCACGCCGAACCGACGCCTGCCGTCGAACCAGGTAGCGACGATCAATCCAGCGCCGACCAGGAATAACCGCGCCCCCATCGACAGTGTGAAAACGGCTGGCCTGCGGGAACCTCCCCGCCATCGCGTTTTCACACCGTCCAGAACCACTACCCGCCGAAGGCCCCCATGCCCGATTCACCGCGCCCCCTTGCGGTCACCCTGCAAGTCGTCTCCATCGTCCTCTTTACCTTCATCGGCTACCTGAACATCGGCATCCCCCTCGCCGTACTGCCGGGCTATGTGCACAACCAGCTGGGTTTCAGCGCGGTGATCGCGGGCCTGGTGATCAGCGTGCAGTACCTCGCCACCCTGCTCAGCCGACCTACCGCCAGCCGCATCATCGACAACCTCGGCAGCAAGAAAGCCGTCATGTGGGGCCTGGCCGGCTGCGGCCTGAGCGGCGTGTTCATGCTCGCCTGCCACTTCCTCACCCCCTGGCCCTGGCTGAGCCTGGCCTGCCTGCTGGTCGGCCGGCTGGTGCTGGGCAGCGCCGAAAGCCTGGTGGGCTCGGGCTCCATCGGCTGGGGCATCGGCCGGGTGGGCGCCGACAACACCGCCAAGGTGATCTCGTGGAACGGCATCGCCAGCTACGGCGCGCTGGCCATCGGTGCCCCGCTGGGGGTGGTGATGGTGAAAAACCTCGGGCTATGGAGCATGGGCGTGAGCATCATCCTGCTGGGTGTGCTCGGCCTGCTGCTGGCCTGGCCCAAGCAGGCGGCGCCGGTGGTCAGCGGCAAGCGCCTGCCGTTCATGCAGGTACTGGGCAAGGTGTTCCCGCACGGCTCGGGGCTGGCCCTGGGCTCGATCGGCTTTGGCACCATCGCCACCTTCATCACCCTGTACTACGCCAGCCGTGACTGGCCCAACGCGGCGCTGACCTTGAGCCTGTTCGGCGCCAGCTTCATCTGCGCGCGGCTGTTGTTCGGCAACATGATCAACCGCCTGGGCGGCTTTCGCGTGGCCATCGTCTGCCTGTCGGTGGAAACCCTGGGGCTGCTGATGCTGTGGCTGGCCCCCGATGCTGGGACGGCCCTGGCGGGCGCGGCGTTGAGCGGGTTCGGTTTTTCGCTGGTGTTCCCGGCGCTGGGGGTGGAAGCGGTCAACCAGGTGTCGGCAGCCAACCGCGGCGCGGCGGTGGGGGCCTATTCGCTGTTCATCGACCTGTCGCTGGGGATCACCGGGCCGCTGGTGGGCGCGGTGGCGGCGGGGTTCGGCTTTGCTTCGATGTTCCTGTTCGCCGCCTCGGCTGCAGCTTGCGGGTTGGTGCTGAGCTTGTACCTGTACCGGCAGGCGCGGCGATTGCGCGAAAGCAGCTGAACCAGTCACGATCAGTGCCGGCTTTTTCGCGGGTAAACCCGCTCCCACAGGGATAACTCAGAGCCTGTGGGAGCGGGTTTACCCGCGAAGAGGCCGGTACAGGACTACAACCGGTCAGCGCGACGCGAACTGCAACACCACTTCCAGCGGGTGGCGCAGTTGCTTCTCGGTCATGCGCTTGACCTGGCTGCGGCACGAATAACCGGTGGCCAGCGCCTCGCCTTCCTTGTCCAGCTTGGTCGCCCAGGACTGCTCGAAAATGGTCTTCGAACTCTCCTGGTTACGCGCCTCGTGCCCGTAGGTGCCGGACATGCCGCAGCAACCGGTGGCCTCGGTCACCAGCTTGAGCCCAAGGCGCGCGAACACCTGCTCCCATTGCTTGGTGCTGGCCGGCACGTTGGTCTTCTCGGTGCAGTGCGCCATCAGGCGGAAACTGCTGCCAGTGCTGGCCGCAACCTGCTCGGGCAACACGCTCATCAACCACTCCTGCGGCAGCAGCACCTGCGGGCACTCCACGCCATCGACCTTCTGGTATTCCTGGCGATAGACCAGGGTCATGGCCGGGTCCAGGCCCACCAGCGGCACGCCGCAGTCGGCCAGGGCCTTGAGCTGGGTGGCGTTGCGAATCGCCGCCTTGGCGAAGGCGCCGAGGAAGCCCTGCACGTGCAGCGGCTTGCCGTTGGCACTGTAGGGCGCCAGGAATACCTTGTGGCCCAGGCGATGGGCCAGTTCGATGAAGGCCGCCAGCAGCGGCGTCTCGAAGTAGCGGGTGAAGGCATCCTGCACCAGCACGATGCTGCGCTCGCGCTGGGCCGGGGTCAGCTCGCGCAGCGCCGGCACGCTGGCCACCTGCACCCGGCAGCGGGTCAAAGTGGCCTGGAAGTTGAAGCGGCTGATCAACGGGCTGTCGACCATGCCGACCTTGTCGGCCAGCAGACCACTGACCCACTTCGAGCCCATCACCGCGTTGTACAGCCCCGGCGCATGGGCAAGGTAGGGGATGGTGAACTCCAGCGAGCCGATCAGGTAGTCACGCAGCGGGCGCTGGTAGCGGCCGTGGTACAGCTCGAGGAAGCGCGAGCGGAAGTCCGGCACATTGACCTTGATCGGGCACTGCCCGGCGCACGACTTGCACGCCAGGCACCCGGCCATGGCGTCGTAGACTTCGTGAGAGAAGTCTTCCTGGCCCTGGCTGCGCGCCCGGTTGTTGCGCAGCCGCGCCGGCAGGCCCTTGAGCCACGACACCTTGTTGCGCGCTGCCGCCAATACGTCGATGTTGGCCTCGCCCTGCAGGCGCAGCCATTCGCGCATCAGCGAAGCACGGCCCTTGGGCGAATGCTGGCGCTCGCGGGTGGCCTTCCACGACGGGCACATGGCGTCGTTGGGGTCGTAGTTGTAGCAGGCGCCGTTGCCGTTGCAGTGCACAGCGCTGGGGAAGTCTTGCCAGACCCGCTCATCGATGGTGCGGTCGAGGTCGCCGCGCAGGGTCACGCCATCCACCGGGGTAAGGCCTTCGGCGCTGTCTGGCGGGGTGCAGATCTTGCCCGGGTTGAGCTGGTTGTGCGGGTCGAACGCGCCCTTCAGGCGCTGCAGCGCCGGGTACAACGCGCCGAAATACTCCGGCACGTATTCCGAGCGCAAGCCCTTGCCATGCTCGCCCCACAACAGGCCGCCGTAGCTCTTGGTCAGCGCTGCCACCGCATCGGAGATCGGCTTGACCAGTGCTGCCTGGGCCGGGTCTTTCATGTCCAGCGCCGGGCGCACGTGCAGCACGCCGGCATCGACGTGGCCGAACATGCCGTAGGCCAGGCCGTAGCCGTCCAGCAGCGCGCGGAAGTCGGCAATGTAGTCGGCGAGCTTTTCCGGCGGCACTGCGGTGTCTTCGACAAACGGCTGCGGGCGCACTTCGCCCTCGACGTTGCCCAGCAGCCCCACCGAACGCTTGCGCATCACATAGACGCGGGTCACCGCCTCGGCGCCCTCGGCCAGGGTATGGCCCAGGCGCTCGACGCTGGTATCGCGCTGCAGGTGCTCGACGAACGCCTGCACCCGTGCATTGACCTCGGCCGGCTCGTCACCGCAGAACTCCACCAGGTTGATACCCAGGGTCGGGCGCTCGGCATCGGCGGGGAAGTATTCGGCGACGCTGTGCCAGACGATGTCTTTCATCGCCAGCATCAGCACCTTGGAGTCGACGGTCTCGATCGACAGCGGCTTGTGCGCCATCAGCGCGTTGGCATCGCGCAGCGCGTCCATGAAGCTTGAGTAACGCACGTTGACCAGCACGGCGTATTTGGGGATCGGCAGCACATTGAGCTTGGCCTCGACCACATAGCCCAGCGAGCCTTCGGCGCCGCACAGCACGCTGTTGAGGTTGAAGCGGCCCTGCTCGTCACGCAGGTGCGCCAGGTCGTAGCCGGTCAGGCAGCGGTTGAGCTTGGGGAAGGTGCTTTCGATCAGCTCGGCCTGGGTCTGCTGGATATCCCGCGCCATGCGGTACACCTCACCCACCCGGCCGGGTGCAGCGCAGGCCTGCTCCAGGGCGGCGTCGTCGATCGGCAGGCTGTGCAGGCGCTCGCCGCCCAGCAGCACGCTGTGCAGCTCCAGCACGTGGTCGCGGGTCTTGCCGTAGGTGCAGCTGCCCTGGCCGCTGGCGTCGGTATTGATCATGCCGCCGACGGTGGCGCGATTGGAGGTGGACAGCTCCGGGGCGAAGAACAGCCCGTGGGGCTTGAGCGCGGCGTTGAGCTGGTCCTTGACGGTGCCGGCCTGCACCCGCACCCAGCGCTCCTCGACGTTGATCTCGAGGATCTTGTTCATGTGCCGCGACAGGTCGACGACGATACCGTCGGTCAGCGACTGGCCGTTGGTGCCGGTGCCGCCGCCGCGCGGGGTCAGCTTGATGTCGCGAAACCGCGGCTCGGCCATCAGCGTGGCGATGCGCGCCACGTCGCCTGCGTCCAGCGGGAACACCGCCGCCTGGGGCAGGCGCTGGTAGATCGAGTTGTCGGTGGCCAGCACCGTGCGGGTGCCGTAGTCGGCGCTGATCTGGCCAGCAAAGCCGCTGTGTTTCAGGGCTTCGAGGAAATCGGGGTAGTTGGCGTCAGGCGCACGGGTCGGCAGCTGGGCGATCATCTGGGGATGGCCTCTTGGTATTTGGGCTGGTTCACGGTTTCAGGCGTTGCCCCTCCTGTAGGAGCAGGCTTGCCTGCGATGGCGTCAGCAGCACAATCGATGTTGCCTGGGCTGACGCCATCGCGGGCAAGCCCGCTCCTACAGGTTAGGAGGTGTATCCTGCAATTCCGGTATGGGTTTCTCATAGCGGATGACGAATGCGCCAATGTTCCTGTAGTTTCACGCCAGGGGCAAACGGATATTCCTGCCGCTATCAATGAGTTTTATGAATGAATTACCGCCACCTCACGCCCTCGATGTCGCTGCTGCTGGCGTTCGAGGCTGCCGCCCGGCATGAAAGCTACACCCGCGCCGCCGTCGAGCTGTCGCTGACGCAAAGCGCGGTGAGCCGGCAGGTGCAGGCGCTGGAACAGCAACTGGGGCTCACGCTGTTCCGCCGCGAGGGCCGCCAGGTGCAACTGACCGACGTTGGCCGGCTGTACCAGCGCGAACTCAGCGAAGCCCTGGGGCGCATCCGCAGCGCCACCCTGCAGGCGCTGGCGTACCAGTCCGGGGTCGGCAACCTGCGCCTGGCCACCCTGCCGACCTTCGGCTCGAAGTGGCTGCTGCCGCGCCTGCATGCCTTCTACAGCGCCCACCCCGGCATGCTGGTGCACATTCATTCGCGCATCGAGGCAATCAACTTCGACACCAGCGAGATCGACGCCGCCATCGGTGTGGCCAGCCACGACCTGCCGGGGCTGGTCTGCCATCGCCTGCACGCCGAAGAACTGGTGGTGATCCTGCCGCCCCAGGCTGCGGCCGAAGGCCCCTGGGACCCGGCGCGCATCAGCGGGCAGCTGCTGCTGAACGTGGCCAACAATCCCCACGCCTGGGGCGAGTGGTTCTCGCACCACGCCCTGCCCCACCGCGCCATGCGCCTGGGGCCCAGTTTCGAGCTGACCTCGCACCTGATCCAGGCGGTACGCGCCGGTATCGGCATCGGCCTGGTGCCACGCATTCTGGTCGAGGAAGAGCTGGCCAGCGGCGAGCTGGTCAGTGCCGGCGCGCCGTTTGCCAGCCAGCGCAGCTACTACCTGATCTACCCGCCGCGCAACGAGGCGCTGCCGTCGTTGCGGGCGTTTCGCAGCTGGTTGCTCGAGCAAATTTGAGGGCCCTATCGCCGGCAAGCCGGCCCCTACATGGACAGCGCCATTTTCGAGCCCTGCGCAAATACCTGTAGGAGCCGGCTTGCCGGCGATAGGGCCAGCCCAGACAACAAAAAACCCGATGCCAGTCACCCGGCATCGGGTTTTTCTCAAGCGGAACGCAGCCTTACTTGGCCACGCTACCCGCCTCCTGCGCCCCACGCTTGCCCTTGAGCAGGTGGGCCACATACATCACCACCAGCCACACCGGGATCGCGTACACCGATACCTGGATGCCCGGGATCATCAGCATGATGCCCAGGATCAGCACCACGAAGGCCAGCACAATGTAGTTGCCGTAGGGGTACCACAGCGCCTTGAACAGCGGCTTCTGGCCGGTACGGTCCAGGTGCTGGCGGAATTTCAGGTGCGAGTAGCTGATCATCGCCCAGTTGATCACCAGGGTGGCGACCACCAGCGACATCAGCAGCTCCAGCGCATTCTGCGGCATCAGGTAGTTGAGCAGCACGGCGATCAAGGTCACGGCCGCCGATACCAAAATCGAGCGTACCGGCACGCCGCGCTTGTCGACCTTGGCCAGGGCCGCCGGGGCGTCACCCTGCTCGGCCATGCCCAGCAGCATGCGGGCGTTGCAATAGGTGCCGCTGTTGTACACCGACAGCGCTGCAGTCAGCACCACGAAGTTCAGCAGGTTGGCCGCGGTGTCGCTGCCCAGCATCGAGAACACCTGGACGAACGGGCTGGAGCCGTAGCTGCCGCCAGAGGCGTCGATGCTGGCCACCAGGCTGTCCCACGGGGTCAGCGACAGCAGCACCACCAGGGCGCCGACATAGAAGATCAGGATGCGGTAGATGACCTGGTTGATCGCCTTGGGGATCACGGTCTTCGGCTTGTCGGCCTCGGCTGCGGTGAAACCGAGCATTTCCAGGCCGCCGAAGGAGAACATGATGAACGCCAGGGCCATCACCAGCCCGCTGACACCGTGGGGGAAGAAGCCGCCATGGGCCCAGAGGTTGGTCACCGAGGCTTCCGGGCCGCCGCTGCCACTGGTCAGCAGCCAGGCACCCAGGGCGATCATGCCGACGATCGCCGCCACCTTGATGATGGCGAACCAGAACTCGGCCTCACCGAAGAACTTCACGTTCATCAGGTTGATGGCGTTGATCAGCACGAAGAAGCCCGCTGCCGTGACCCAGGTCGGGATCTCCGGCCACCAGTAGTGCACGTACTTGCCCACCGCCGACAGCTCGGACATGCCCACCAGGATGTACAGCACCCAGCAGTTCCAGCCCGACAAGAAGCCGGCAAAGCCGCCCCAGTAAGTGTGGGCGAAGTGGCTGAAGGAGCCGGCCACCGGCTCCTCGACGATCATCTCGCCGAGCTGGCGCATGATCATGAAGGCGATGAAGCCGCAGATGGCGTAGCCGAGGATCATCGACGGGCCTGCGGATTTCATCACGCCGGCCGAGCCAAGGAACAATCCGGTGCCGATGGCGCCGCCCAGGGCGATCAGCTGGATATGGCGGTTCTTCAAGCCACGCTTGAGTTCGCCGGACTGAGGGTTGTGTCCACTCATGAACGAAGTCACCTGCTTGTTTTTATCTGTGACGGAATCGGACCCACCGCGCTCGTGGCGCAGCGGAATGGGCAAGGTGGTTACCTTGGTTTCTTGGACGGGTAGTCAAGCGACGGGCGCAGGGCCCAGGGCAGATCAACCGGGTGTCAGCAAGAGTGCGCGGTACGCAAGGGGGTCACAGGTAAAACGCGGCGCATTGTATACCCCTGCAAACGCGCAGGCGTCAACGCGTTGCGTCGCTTCCTGTGGAAAAAACGCAGCGGTCCTGGGGATGTGGCCTGAAAAGGCGCAGTGATCGGCGTACATGGCGCCTCCATTTGTTGTTCTGTTCGCCGGGCTCTGTGGCCAGGCGTTGCACACGGCAATGCGGCTATATCAACGGTTTGCCGGGGGCCGGGCAAGGGGGCGGGACGGGGCGAGGGGGGATTGGCGAAGGAGCGCTTGGCAAGTTTGCTTTACAGCCGTAGGAAAAATCGGGTTTTGCAAGGAAACCGTACCTCAGGCGTATAGATTTCTTTACGAGGCGGTTTGAAAACTTTCCAACCTTGCCGGAAATGTTATTGAGATCAGTATGTTGGGGTCGCTTTACGACCCAATCGCCGGCAAGCCGGCTCCTACAGGGAATCGCATAACCCTGTAGGAGCCGGCTTGCCGGCGATTGCCCGCGACACAAAAACTGCAGGTACAAAAAAGCCAGCCCGAAGGCTGGCTCTTGCACTCAGGCGGGATCAGCCACGCGGCTTGCCGCGGCCACGGCCGGCTGGCTTGTCGCCGTCCGGGCGCGCCGGGCGCTTGCGCATCTCGCTCGGGCGTTCGGCCACAGCGCTGCCGCGGTTCGGCTTGCCGCGCGGGGCTTCCTCACGCGGGGCACGCGCCGGGCGCTCTGCCGGGGCTGCATCGCCCTGGGCCGGGCGCAGGGTGCGCACGCGCTCGCCACGGCCCAGCGGGCGGGTCGATTTGCGCTGCAGGCGCTCGAGCTTATCCTTGGCCTTGAGGTTCAGGGCTGGCAGCGCCACGGGCTGCAGGCCCACTTCGGCGGCGAGGATGTCGATCTCGCCCTGGCTCATTTCGCGCCAGCGGCCCATCGGCAGGTCGGAGTTGAGGAACACCGGGCCAAAGCGCACGCGCTTCAGGCGGCTGACCACCACGCCCTGGGATTCCCACAGGCGACGCACCTCACGGTTGCGGCCTTCCATCACCACGCAGTGGTACCAGTGGTTGAAGCCTTCACCGCCCGGGGCCTTCTGAATGTCGGTGAACTTGGCCGGGCCGTCTTCGAGCATCACACCGGCCTTGAGGCGGTCGAGCATGTCGTCGTCGACCTCGCCACGCACACGTACCGCGTATTCGCGGTCCATCTCGTAGGACGGGTGCATCAGGCGGTTGGCCAGCTCACCGTCGGTGGTGAACAGCAGCAGCCCGGTGGTGTTGATGTCGAGGCGGCCGATGTTGATCCAGCGGCCTTCTTTGGGCCGTGGCAGGCGGTCGAACACGGTCGGGCGGCCTTCCGGGTCGTCACGGGTGCAGATTTCGCCGTCGGGCTTGTTGTACATGATCACCCGGCGGGTCGCCTCGGCGGCCTCGACGCGCTTGATCAGCTTGCCATCGACGGTGATGGCGTCGTGCAGGTCGACGCGCAGGCCCAAGGTGGCGGCCACGCCATTGACCTTGATACGGCCCTGGCTGATCCAGGCCTCGACGTCACGGCGCGAGCCGACGCCAATGCGCGCCAGCACTTTCTGCAGTTTTTCGCCGGATGGCGGGGTGGGTTGTTGGTCTTGCAGGTCTTTGTCACTCATCTGGGCACCTCCCGGTGTAGTAGTGAAAGCGGGCGCGCATCATACGCGGTTCGGGGAATTAACGCATCTGGAGGGTAGAGGGTTTTTCGGGGTACGGGATTGTTTTCTGCCCAATGACCGGTGTGCGCCTGGACTGGCCTCTTCGCGGGCAAGCCCGCTCCCACAGAGAACGCATCGCCTGTAGGAGCGGGTTTACCCGCGAAAGGGCCGGCACAGGCGTTACGAGCCAATCAGGATTGCAACTTGCCCTCTTCTTCCACCGAAGCCTCGGGCTGCTCCTCGCGCAAATCATCGAAATCGGTCTTCAGCCCTTCTTCCATGGCATCCAGTTCCACCAGCAACGAGCGGAAGCTGGTTTCCTCCTTCGGCTCACCCACCTCTTCTTCATCACCCAGACTGGCATCGGCCAAGGCCTGCAGGTGCGCCGGCACCGGGGCTTCATCCGGATCGAACTCAGGCTCAGGCTCGGCAACCGGCTCCAGCTCGCGCAGCTCGGCCAATGCCGGCAATTCATCGAGGCTCTTGAGGTTGAAGTGGTCGAGAAACGCCCGGGTGGTGGCGAACATGGCCGGGCGGCCGGGCACCTCGCGGTAGCCGACGATACGGATCCACTCGCGCTCCATCAGGGTCTTGATGATGTTGCTGTTCACCGCCACGCCGCGCACGTCTTCGATTTCACCGCGGGTAATGGGCTGGCGGTAGGCAATCAGCGCCATGGTTTCCAGCAGCGCACGGGAATAACGCTGCGGGCGCTCCTCCCACAGGCGGCCAACCCAGGGCGCATAAGCCTCGCGAATCTGCAGGCGGTAGCCGCTGGCCACCTCCTTGAGCTCGAAGGCGCGGCCATTGCACGACTTGGCCAACACCTCGAGGGCTTTTTTGAACACCGCCGGCGCCGGGCGCTCGGCCTCGTCGAACAACTCGTACAGGCGGTCAAGGGATTGCGGCTTGCCCGAGGCAAGCAGAAAAGCCTCGATCAAGGAGGCAAGTTCGCGGGGTTCGTTCAGGTTCATCGGTCGTCAGGTCACTCTGCCCGGGCACGGACGTGAATCGGGGCGAAGGGTTCATTCTGCACCAGTTCGATCAGCGATTCCTTCACCAGCTCCAGAATCGCCATGAAGGTGACCACCACGCCGAGCTTGCCCTCCTCTAGGGTGAACAACTCGACGAACGGCACAAAGGCGCCGCCTTTGAGGCGCTCGAGTACTTCGCTCATGCGCTCGCGGGTCGACAGCACCTCGCGGGTGATCTGGTGGCTTTCGAACAGGTCATTACGCCGCATCACCTCGGCCATGGACAGCAGGATCTCCTCCAGGGCCACGTCGGGCAACAGCTTGCGCGCCTTGGCCTGGGGGGCGTCCAGGCGTGGCACCAGCACGTCGCGGCCGACCCGCGGCAGCTCGTCGATGCCCTCGGCGGCGGCCTTGAAGCGCTCGTACTCCTGCAGGCGGCGGATCAGTTCGGCGCGCGGGTCGCCCTCCTCTTCCTCCACCTCGGCCGAGCGCGGCAGCAACATGCGCGACTTGATCTCGGCGAGCATGGCGGCCATCACCAGGTATTCGGCGGCCAGTTCCAGGCGCACGTTCTTCATCAGCTCCACGTAGCTCATGTACTGGCGGGTGATCTCGGCTACCGGGATGTCGAGAATGTCGACGTTCTGCTTGCGGATCAGGTACAGCAACAGGTCCAGCGGGCCTTCGAAGGCTTCGAGGAAGACTTCCAGGGCGTCTGGCGGGATATACAGGTCCACCGGCATTTCGGTGAGCGCTTCACCGTAGACCAGCGCCAGCTGCAGCTGGAACGGCGCTTCGGCGTCAACCGCCGGCGCCTCGGGCGCTTGCACCTGGCTCACGCGTTGACCAGAAACGGCGTGGGGTCGCCGCAGCCTTCGCGGATCAGCTCAGGTTCGTCGCCGGACAGGTCGATGATGGTGGACGCCTTGAGGTCGCCGAAACCGCCATCGATCACCAGGTCGACATGGTGCTCCAGGCGCTCGCGGATCTCGTAGGGGTCGACCATCGGCTCGTCATCACCTGGCAGGATCAAACTGACGCTCATCAGCGGCTCGCCCAGCTCTTCGAGCAGCGCCAGGGTGATGGCGTGGTCCGGCACCCGCAGGCCGATGGTGCGGCGCTTTTCGTGCAGCAGCAGGCGCGGTACCTCGCGGGTGCCGTTGAGAATGAAGGTGTAAGGGCCGGGCACATGGGCCTTGAGCAGGCGGAAGGTGCCGGTATCGACCTTGGCGTACAGCCCCAGCTGCGACATGTCGCAGCACATCAGGGTGAAGTTGTGGGTCTTGTCCAGGCCACGCAGCTTGCGCACCCGCTCGATGGCCGCCTTGTTGCCGATCTGGCAACCCAGGGCATAGGCCGAGTCGGTCGGGTACACCACCACGCCACCCTTGCGGATGATTTCCACGGCCTGTTTGATCAGGCGCGCCTGCGGGTTCTCCGGATGAATCTGGAAAAATTGGCTCACGAAGTCGTCCTGTTCATACCGCCATAGGCTGTTCATGTCGGAATCGGCGCCACAGGGGTGGCAGGTCCTCAGGCAATGGCCGGTAGGCACCGATCTCGCCCCAGGTGCCGGGGCCGTGGAAATCGCTGCCAGCGCTTGCCAGCAGGCCGAACTCACGGGTGAGGATGGACATCGTCCCCACCTGTTCGGGCGGCATCATCCCGTTGACCACTTCCAGTGCCTGCCCTCCAGCCTGAATATAGTCGGCAATCAGCCGTCTGCGCTTGCTGCGGGTAAGCTCGTAGTGCATGGGATGAGCCAGGCTCACCCAAGCGTTGGACTCACGCAGCGTGGCGACAGTTTCGTCCAGCGTCGGCCAGTGCAGCTTGACGTCGCCCAGCTTGCCGGCGCCCAGCCACTTGCGAAACGCCTCGCCACGGTCCTTGACGAAGCCGGCACGCACCAGATACTCGGCGAAATGCGGGCGTGCCGGGGCATTGCCGCTGTCGCCCAGCGCCTGCTGCACCGCCCGGGCGCCGTCCAGCGCACCGGGCATGCCCTTGGCCGCCAGCTTGCGGTCGATTTCCTCGGCGCGCAGCCAGCGGCCACGGTGCAGGTTGGCGATGGCCTCGAGCAAGGGCGGTGCGTCGAGGGGGAAGTCGTAGCCCAGCACATGGATGGTGGCGCCACCCCAGGTGCACGACAGCTCCACCCCGCTGACCCAGGCCATGCCCCGCTCGGCGCAGGCCTGGCGCGCCTCGGGCAGGCCCTCGAGGGTGTCGTGGTCGGTGAGCGAGAGCGTGCGCACCCCGTGCTCGTGGGCCCGGGCGACCAGTGCCGTGGGCGACAGGGCGCCATCGGAGGCCGTGCTGTGACAGTGCAGATCAACATTCATGGTGCGGCGCTTTCGCAGGAATCGATGTTTGTTATTATGCCGTCACATCCCGCTTCTGGCTGCCATTGTGAAACAATTCATCGATTTCATCCCGCTGCTGCTGTTCTTCATCGTCTACAAGCTGGACCCGCGCCCGGTCGATTTCGCCGGCCACGTGTTCGAATTCGGCGGCATCTACAGCGCCACGGCGATGCTGATCGCAAGTTCTATAGTGGTCTACGGCGCGCTGTTCCTGCGCCATCGCAAGCTGGAAAAGGGCCAGTTGCTGACCCTGGTCGCGTGCCTTGTGTTCGGCGGACTGACCCTGGCCTTCCACAGCGAGACCTTCCTCAAGTGGAAGGCGCCGGTGGTCAACTGGCTGTTCGCCCTGGCCTTCGCCGGCAGCCACTTCATCGGCGACCGGGTGCTGATCAAGCGCATCATGGGCCACGCCCTGACGCTGCCGGAAGCCGTGTGGAGCCGCCTGAATGTCGCCTGGATCGCGTTCTTCCTGGTATGCGGCGCGGCCAACCTGTTCGTCGCCTTCACCTTCCAGGACTTCTGGGTCGACTTCAAGGTGTTCGGCAGCCTGGGCATGACTGTCATCTTCCTGGTGGCCCAGGGCGTTTATCTTTCGCGTCACCTGCACGACGCCGACCCATCCACCTCCAAGACCAAGGACTGACATGCTCTACGCCATCATCGCCAGCGACGTCGCCAATTCCCTGGAAAAGCGCCTGGCCGCGCGCCCTGCCCACATCGAGCGCCTGCAACAGCTCAAGGCCGAAGGCCGCGTGGTACTGGCAGGCCCGCACCCGGCCATCGACAGCAACGACCCGGGTGAAGCCGGCTTCAGCGGCAGCCTGATCGTGGCCGAGTTCGACTCGCTGGCCGCAGCGCAAGCCTGGGCCGACGCCGACCCGTACATCGCCGCCGGCGTGTACGACAAGGTCGTGGTCAAGCCGTTCAAGCAAGTGCTGCCTTAAGCTGCAAGCCGTAATACCGAGTCGCCTTCTTCGCGGGTAAACCCGCTCCCACAGGTTCATCATTGCCTGTGGGAGCGGGTTTACCCGCGAAGAAGGCGACTTGTTTTTCGGGCCATTCATAAATTCGGACCAACGGCCGACAACCTCCTGAACCGATTCCATTCAGGAGTTCCAATGCGTCAAGGCCCGATGTTCCTCCTGCTGTGCCTGTTGCTGCTCTCTCCCCTGGCCGTGGCCGAACAGCCGCTGTCGCTGGAAGCCGGGGCGCGGATCACCGACCTGCAGCAGCGCCTGGAAGAAAGCGAGAAGCAGCGCGGCGCGCTGACCCAACAATTGCAGAACCAGGACAGCGAGCGCGAGAGCGCGCAACTGACCCGCCTGCGCCAGGACAACCAGCGCCTGAAGCTGGCAGTCAAAGAGCTGCAGGCCAGTGCCAGCACGCCACAACGCCTGCTGACCGACCAGCAGCAGTGGTTTCTGATTGGTTCGGGCGTTGCACTGTTATCGGTAGTCTGCGGTATCTTAGCCAGCGGCGGACACAGAAGACGCCGTCAATGGTTGAATTGAGTGAGACATGAGCGAGCTGTTACTGATTGATGATGACCAGGAACTGTGCGAACTGCTGGGCAGTTGGCTGACCCAGGAAGGGTTTGCAGTGCGCGCCTGCCACGATGGCCAGAGCGCGCGCCAGGCCCTGGCCGCCCAGGCTCCGGCGGCAGTGGTGCTGGACGTGATGCTGCCCGACGGCAGCGGCCTTGAGCTGCTCAAGCAACTGCGCAGCGAACACGCCGAACTGCCGGTGCTGATGCTCTCGGCCCGCGGCGAGCCGCTGGACCGCATCCTCGGCCTGGAACTGGGCGCCGACGACTACCTGGCCAAGCCCTGCGACCCGCGCGAGCTCACCGCCCGCCTGCGCGCGGTGCTGCGTCGCAGCCACCCCAGTGCGCCGGCCACGCAGATGGAGGTCGGCGACCTGGCGTTCAGCCCGGTGCGCGGCGTGGTCAGCATCGATGAGCGCGAGATGACCCTGACGCTGTCCGAAAGCCGCATCCTCGAAGCGCTGCTGCGCCAGCCGGGCGAGCCGCTGGACAAGCAGGAACTGGCGCAAATCGGCCTGGGCCGCAAGCTCACCCTGTACGACCGCAGCCTGGACATGCACGTGAGCAACCTGCGCAAGAAGATCGGCCCGCATGCAGACGGCCGCCCGCGCATCGTCGCGCTGCGCAGCCGGGGCTATTACTACAGCCTGTAACAGGCAACCGCATACCTGTAGGAGCGGGCTTGCCCGCGATTGCGTCTTTTGCCCCACCAGCGCATTCGCGGGCAAGCCCGCTCCCACAGGGGTCGCGTAGCGGCTACCTGCGTCTTTACCCTGCCTTTACCCTCACCTGACCGCCCTTGACCTTGATCTCCCTAAACTGGGCTCATCCGGTAAACACCGGCCCATGACAGGAGAGACACCATGCGCAAGACCCTTATCGCCCTGATGTTCGCCGCTGCCCTGCCGACCGTTGCCATGGCCATGCCAGAAGGTGGCCCGCGCCACGACGGCCCACACCACCGCGGTGACGCGCCTTTCGCCCAGCTGGACCTGAGCCGCGACCAGCGCCAGCAGATCGGCAAGCTGATGGGCGAGCAGATGCAGCAGCGCCGCGACATCACCGAGCGCTACCTGAACAAGCTGCCGGCCGCCGACCAGAAGGCCATGAAAGACGAAATCAAGGCCAGCCGCGACAAGGCCGATAGCCAAGTCCGCGCGCTGCTCAAGCCCGACCAGCAGAAGAAGTTCGACGAACTGCAAAAGGAACGCGCCGCCAAGAAAGCCGAATGGCAGGAGTTCCAGGCCTGGAAAGCTGAAAAACAGCACAAGGCCCAGTAAGCTGTCAGCCCCACGCCCGGCCCGCACCCTTGCGGGCCGGGCTTTTGCCATTTCACGGAGGTGCTCGCCTTGCGTTCACTGTTCTGGCGCATCCTGGCCAGTTTCTGGCTGGCCATCACCCTGGTCGCCGGCTTGTCGATCCTGCTGGGCCACATGCTCAACCAGGACACCTGGATTCTCAGCCGCCACCCGGGCCTTAACACCCTGGCCAGCCGCTGGGTGCAGCATTACGAGCAGGAAGGCCTGGAAGCCTCGCAGCGCTTCCTCGAGCGGCGCAAAGAGCGCTTCAAGATCGACGTACAGGTACTCGACGACAGCGGTGAAGCCGTGGTGCCGGGCACCTTCCCGCGCCGCGCCGCGGCCTTCGAGGCGCGCCAGCACAACGACCAGCGCCGCCTGCCCTGGCGCCGCCTGACCGAGGAATACACCAGCCCCACCAGCGGCGAGACCTACCTGCTGATCTACCGCATCCCGCACCCGGAGCTCGAAGCCTGGCACCGTGAAAGTCTGATCTGGCCATTGAGCGCGTTGGGCATTGCCCTGGTGGTGCTGACCCTGTTCAGCCTGCTGGTGACCCTGTCGATCACCCGCCCGCTCAGCCGCCTGCGCAGCGCGGTGCACGACCTGGGGCAGGCCAGCTACCAGCAGAACAGCCTGGCCCGCCTGGCCGTGCGGCGCGACGAGTTCGGCGTGCTGGCCAACGACTTCAACAAGATGGGCGCGCGCCTGCAGAGCCTGATCGGCAGCCAGCGCCAGTTGCTGCGCGACGTGTCCCACGAGCTGCGCTCACCACTGGCGCGGTTGCGCATCGCCCTGGCCCTGGCCGAACGCGCCGAGCCCGAGCAACGCCAGGCGCTGTGGCCGCGCCTGACCCGCGAATGCGACCGCCTGGAGGCGCTGATCAGCGAAATTCTGGTGCTGGCCCGGGTCGACGCCGAGCAGGCCCATGCGGAGCCGGTGGACATCAACGCGCTGCTGGGCAGCGTACGCAAGGATGCCCAGCTCAGTGCGCCGGAGCAAGAAGTACGCCTGGAGGCCGAGCCAGGCCTTACGCTGCAGGGCTGGCCGACGCTGATCGAGCGGGCGGTGGACAACCTGCTGCGCAATGCCCTGCGCTTCAACCCTGCCGGGCAGCCCATCGAGATCCATGCCAGCCGCGAGCAAGGGCGCATCGTGCTGAGCGTGCGCGACCATGGGCCGGGGGTGGCAGAGGAGCATCTTGCGCAGTTGGGCGAGCCGTTCTACCGCGCGCCAGGGCAGGAAGCCCCCGGGCACGGGCTGGGTTTGGCCATTGCGCGCAAGGCGGCCGAGCGCCATGGCGGCAGCCTGACCCTGGGTAACCACCCGCAGGACGGGTTTGTGGCGACGTTGGAATTGCCCTGTGAAGCTGCGCCAGCCTGAAGGCTTTTGGGGCCGCTGCGCGCCCCTTCGCGGGTAAACCCGCTCCCACAGGACCGCGCCGAGCCTGAATCCAGCGCTGTACCTGTGGGAGCGGGTTTACCCGCGAAGGGCCACAACGTGGCCCCATTCACATCACTCGCCCCAGGCGCTGACGTAATCCTCGGTCGCCAGCACCGGCGCCGTGCGCGGCTCGGTCGCCGGCGTACCGACATACAGGTAGCCGATCAGCTCTTCGTTCTCGGCCAGCCCCAAACCCTTGTGCACATGGGCATCGAAGGCCATGTCACCGGTACGCCACACCGCACCCACGCCCTGGGCATGGGCCGCGATCAGGATGCCGTGGGCCGCGCAGCCGGCCGCCAGGCGCTGCTCGGACTTGGGCACCTTGAAGTGATCCTGCAGCCTGGCCACCACCACGATCAGCAATGGCGCGCGCAGCGGCATGGCGCGGGCCTTGTCCAGCGCGGCCTGGCTGGCGTCGCCCTTGGCTTGCAGCGCCGCAGCGAACAGCTCGCCGAGCTTCTCGCGGCCCTGGCCTTCGATGGTCAGAAAGCGCCATGGCCGCAGTTGGCCGTGGTCCGGTGCGCGCAACGCGGCCTGGAACAGCGCCTCGCGCTGGGCGGCGTTGGGCGCCGGTTCAGTCAGGCGTGGCACGGAAACACGATTGAGCAGAGCGTCGAGAGCCTCCATGGGCTACCCTCCTGGCAAATTGAAAGTGCCGCCATTTTGCACCAACAAGCGGGCCACGTGGGAGCGAGCTTGCCTCGCGATAGCGCCAGCGCGGGGCAAGCCTGCTCCCACGCCGGTTCAACGACGCCGTTTACAACACCCGGCCCACAGGTAGAATGGCGCCCCTTCCGTAGCCAGTCAGAGCAGATCACATGGCGTTGCCGACCTTAAGGATCATTGGTTTCATCATCGGCATCTTCCTGATCACCCTGGCGGTGAGCATGGTCGTGCCCATGGCGACCCTGGTGATTTTCGAGCGCACCGGCGACATGCCGTCGTTCCTCTGGGCGAGCATGATCACCTTCGTCGCAGGCCTGGGCCTGGTGGTGCAGGGCCGCCCCGAACATGTGCACCTGCGCCCGCGCGACATGTACCTGCTGACCGTCAGCAGCTGGCTGGTAGTCGGCGTGTTCGCCGCCCTGCCCTTCCTGCTCACCCAGCACATCAGCTACACCGACGCGTTCTTCGAGAGCATGTCCGGCATCACCGCCACAGGCTCCACCGTGCTCAGCGGCCTGGACAACATGTCGCCGGGCATCCTGATGTGGCGCTCGATGCTGCACTGGCTGGGCGGCATCGGCTTCATCGGTATGGCAGTGGCGATCCTGCCGCTGCTGCGCATCGGTGGCATGCGCCTGTTCCAGACCGAATCCTCGGACCGCTCAGAAAAAGTCATGCCGCGCTCGCACATGGTCGCCAAGTACATCGTCGCGGTGTACGTGGGCATCACCGTGCTGGGCAGCCTGGCGTTCTGGTGGGCGGGCATGAGCCCGTTCGATGCGATCAACCACGCCATGTCGGCGATCTCCACCGGCGGTTTCTCCACCTCCGACCAGTCCCTGGCCAAATGGGACATTCCCGCCGTGCACTGGGTGGCGGTGGTGGTGATGATCCTCGGCAGTGTGCCCTTCACCCTGTACGTGGCAACCTTGCGCGGCAACCGCAAGGCGCTGATCCGCGACCAGCAGGTGCAGGGCTTTTTGGGGTTGCTGGTGGCCACCTGGATCGTGCTCGGCACCTGGTACTGGGCCACCACCAACCTGCACTGGCTTGACGCCCTGCGCCACGTGGCGCTGAACGTCACCTCGGTGGTCACCACCACCGGCTTTGCGCTGGGCGACTACAGCCTGTGGGGCAACTTCTCGCTGATGCTGTTCTTCTACCTGGGCTTCATTGGCGGCTGCTCGGGCTCGACCGCCGGCGGCATCAAGATTTTCCGCTTCCAGGTGGCGTATATCCTGCTCAAGGCCAGCCTCAACCAGCTGATCCACCCGCGGGCGGTGATCAAGCAGAAGTACAACGGTCACCGCCTCGACGAAGAAATCGTGCGTTCGATCCTGACCTTCTCGTTCTTCTTCGCCGCCACCATCGCCATTATCGCCCTGCTGCTGTCGCTGCTGGGCCTGGACTGGATGACCGCACTGACCGGCGCGGCCAGCACCGTGTCGGGCGTGGGGCCGGGCCTGGGCGAGGTGATTGGCCCTGCGGGCAACTTCGCTTCGCTGCCGGACGCCGCCAAGTGGATTCTCGCCGGCGGCATGCTGCTGGGCCGGCTGGAGATCATCACGGTGCTGGTGTTGTGCATGCCGGCGTTCTGGCGTCACTGACCGCCAGGCGCGCCCGGTACTCGCTGGGGGTGACGTCGAACCAGCGGCGAAACGCCCGGTAGAAGTTGCTCGGGTCGGCGAACCCCAGCAGGTAGGCGGTTTCCAGCAGGGTGGTGGTGGGCTGCGCCAGGTATTGCTCGGCAAGCTCGCGGCGGGTGTCATCGAGCAGCGCCTGGAAACTGGTGCCTTCATCCTGCAGGCGCCGCTGCAGGGTGCGCTGCGACAGGTGCAGGGCCTGGGCCACGGTTTCGCGCTTGGGTTCACCTTGCGGCAGGATGCGGCACAGCACCTGGCGTACCCGGTGGGTCACGCGGCTTTCCGAAAAACGCGCCAGGTACTCACCGGCAAAACGGTCATGCAGCACCGCCATGGCTTCGTTGGCCGTGGGCAGCGGTGCTTCCATGTCGGCACGCTCGAACAGCAGTGCGTCGTGCGCTGCGCCGAACACCAGCGGTGAATGGAACGCCACCTTGTAAGGGTCGATGTTCTTCGGCTGCGGCCCCTGGATCAGCACCCGGCGCGGCTGGATCGGCCGCCCGCTGAGCCATTTGCACAGCGCCAGGGCGCAGGCCAGCGAGGCTTCGGAACTGTGCCGGGTGGGCGGCAGGTGGTCGCCATGTACGGTCAGGATCAGCGAATAACCTTCGGCGCCGAGCACGAAGCTCAAATCCGAGCTTTCGGCGATGATGCGCTGGTAGCGCACCAGGCGCTGGAAGCCCTCGGCCAGGGTACGGCTGGACATCAGCGCGTAGCCGACCACATGGAACGATGCCGGGCGTACCACCCGGGCCATGTTCAGGCCGATCGCCTCGTTGCCGGACAATTCCACGGCCAGTTGCCACAAGCGGGTCATGGCGTCCTGGGGGAAGCGTGCATCGGGGTCGTCGAGGGCGGCGAAGTCCAGGCCCAGCTGGCGGAACATGGCCGGGCAATCGAGCCCTTCCAGCTCGAGCGCCTTGACGATCCCTGAGGCCCAGCTGGCCGAGGTGGTTCTTTCACTCATGACAGGCTTCTTGTGCTGAACCGCTCCTGCGGTGAATCGAAAGGATACTCAATTGGCGCTGATTGTCACTGGCCATCATTCTGAGTGACTCTAGACTCGATTCAGGCTCCACGCCGTGTATCCTGTTCCCGACCCGCAGATCCGGAAAGCACAGCCATGACCCGCACAGCGCAGTTCCGCAGTTTTGCCGAGTTCTATCCCTACTACCTGGGGGAGCACAACAACCCCACCTGCCGGCGCCTGCACTTCGTCGGCACCAGCCTGGTGATCGCCCTGCTGGCCTACAGCATCGGCAGTGGCAAGTGGTTGCTGCTGCTGGCGGTGCCGCTGGCAGGTTACGGCTTCGCCTGGGCCGGGCATTTCTTCTTCGAAAAAAACCGCCCGGCCACCTTCAGCCACCCGTGGTACAGCCTGGTGGGCGATTTCGCCATGTTCCGCGACATATTGCTGGGGCGTATCGCCCTCTGACTGCGTCGCAGAGCACCTGTGGGAACAACTGTCTTGTGCTGCCTGAACCGGCCTCATCGCCGGCAAGCCGGCTCCTACAGGTACAGCGCTTGATTCGGGCCTCGCGCAATCTTGTGGGAGCGGGCTTGCCCGCGATGGCCTTTACGCCGGCTCGCCAAGCTCCGCCAGGCGCTTTGCCGCTTCCCGGGCCTGGGCATCGGCAAAGCGGTACAGCTCGATCTGCCCGTCCCAGTGTTCGATCAGCGCGGTGCATGACTCAACCCAATCACCGCAGTTGAGGTACTCCACCTCGCCCACCTTGCGGATTTCGGCATGGTGGATATGCCCGCACACCACACCCTGGAAGCCGCGCTTGGTGCACTCGTGGGCGATGGCATCTTCAAAGTCGCTGATGAAGTTCACCGCGCCCTTGACCTTGTGCTTGAGGTAGGCCGACAGCGACCAGTAGCCGTAGCCATAGCGTGCCCGCCAGTGGTTGAGCCAGCGGTTGAGCACCAGGGTGAACTCGTAGGCGCGGTCGCCGAGGAACGCCAGCCAGCGGTGGTAGCGGGTGATCACGTCGAACTGGTCGCCGTGGATCACCAGCAGGCGCCGGCCGTCGGCGGTGAGGTGCTCGGCCTCGTCCACCAGCTGGATATTGCCAAGGATGAGTTTGGAGTAGCGGCGCAGGAATTCGTCATGGTTGCCGGTGACGTAGATCACCTCGGTGCCGCGCTTGCTCATGGTCAGCAGGCGGCGGATGACGTTGGTGTGGGCCTGGGGCCAGTAAATGCCGCCGCGCAGCTTCCAGCCGTCGATGATGTCGCCGACCAGGTAGATGCGGTCGGCCTGGTAGCCTTTGAGAAAGTGCGACAGGTGTTCGGCCTGGCAGTCCCGGGTGCCCAGGTGCACGTCGGAGATCCACAGGGTGCGGACACGCAGCTTTCGGGAGGGGCGGGCGAGTTCGGCGTGGGTCATGGGGGGCTCCGGTGCGGCGCTGTTTGTCGCAGACTCGCAGGTGCAGGTGACAGATTGGTGGCGGGTATGTGACGGTCTGGGCTTTCAAGGTGTTCGCGTCAGGGCCGCCAACCAACCCGGGGCCAGCGGTGTACACTCCCCCTTGAAAGAGGGATCCCCAATGACCACCGCCCCATTACTCTCCCTGCGCCAATACCGCGACGAGCTGATCGCCCACAGCCACGACCACCCGCAGCTGGTATTCGCCCTGCGCGGTCGCCTGGACTTCGAGGTCGACGGCCTTGGCGCGCGGCTCGACCGCCAGGGCCTGATCGTGGTGCCTTCCGGCGCCCACCACACCTGCGGTAGCACCCATGGCAGCCACTGCCTGGTACTGGACGTTCCCGGCGAGCACTGGCTCAGCGAGCAACTGGGCACCCACGCCGACGCCAGCCGCCGCCTGCTCGACCGCCCCGGCGCCGTCGGCCTGGACAGCCGCCAGCAGCAACTGGTGGACTGGCTGGCCACAAGCCCCATGGACGACCCGCTGATTGCCCGCCAGGGCGCGGTGCTGTTGCTGGCCAGCCTCAACCCCCAGGCCGCGCCCATTGCCCCCAGTACCCGCCTGCCCTATGCCGCATTTGATGCCCATATCGACCAGCACGCCGCCTACCCGCTACAAGTGGCCGACCTGGCGCGCCTGGCCGGGCTGTCCACCGCGCGCCTGCATGCGCGGTTCGCAAGCGAAGCAGGGATGACGCCGATGGACTACATCCGCCAGCAACGGCTGCTCAAGGCCCGGCGGTTACTGGTCGAAACCCGCCTGCCGGTCGGCGAGGTCGCGGCGCAGGTGGGGTATGGCTCGCAAAGCGCGTTCAGCGCAGCTGTGATGCGTGCGTTCGGTTGCACGCCGCTGGCGTTGCGGCGCGAGGCTGGCGATAACGGGCAGTAGGTTGGCGACAGAAGCGGTTGGCTTGTGGTTTTACACTGTGTCTGTACCGGCCTCATCGCGGGGCAAGCCCGCTCCCACGTTCCGCCTCCTGCGGGAGCGGGCTTGCCCCGCGATGAGGCCCGCGCGACATACCTCACATGCATAGGACCACCATGAACCACCGCACCGCCCTCGGCGCCCTGCATATCGGCGCGCTGTTCTTCGGCCTCACCGGCGTATTCGGCAAACTGGCCGCCAGCGCCAGCCCGGCGATCATCGTGTTCGGCCGCGCCACCTTCGCCGTGCTCGCCCTGGGCCTGTTCGCCGGCCTCGCCCGCCAGGCCTGGCAACCCTTGCACGGCCGCGACCTGCGCCGCCTGCTGCTGGGCGGGGTGCTGCTGGCCGGGCACTGGGTGAGCTTCTTCATTGCGGTCAAGGTCGGCGGCGTGGCCATCGCCACCCTGGGCTTTGCCAGCTTTCCGGCCTTCACCGTCATCCTCGAAGGCGTATTGTTCCGCGAACGCATCCGCCGCAACGAAGCGCTGCTGGTGCTGCTGGTGAGCATCGGCCTGGTACTGGTCACCCCCGAATTCGACCTGGCCAGCGAAGCCACCGGCGGGCTGCTCTGGGCACTGCTTTCGGGGCTGCTGTTCTCGTTGTTGTCACTGACCAACCGCGCCGGCTCCGGGCGCCTGCCGGCGGTACAGGCGGCGCTGTGGCAAAACCTGGTGGTCAGCCTGTGCCTGCTGCCCTTCGCAGCCCCGGGCCTTGCAGCCGTGGCGCCGCTGGACTGGCTGTGGATCGCCTTGCTGGGCATCTTCTGCACAGGCATTGCCCACAGCCTGTTCGTCGCCGCCCTGGCCGTGATCAAGGCCCGCACCGCAGCGGTGGTGTTCGGCATGGAGCCGGTCTACGGCATCGCCGTGGCCTGGGTGGTGTTCGCTGAAAAACCAACCGTGAGCATGCTCGCCGGCGGCGCGCTGATCATCTTCGCCATCGTGCTGTCCAGCCGCCTGGCCGCCGGGCAACCTGCGCGCCAGGCGGTTGCCGAGAGCGCCTGATCAGCGGTCGTTGTGGCCCAGGTCGCGCTGCGGGTCGATCCGGTCGCGCACCCGCTGCTTGAGCACCTTGGCCTCGGGGAAGCCACCATCGGCCTTGCGCTCCCAGATCTGCACACCGTCACAGGTGATCTGGAACACCCCGCCGGTGCCCGGGGCCAGGGCCACCTGGCCGAGGTCGTCGGCGAAGGTGCTGAGCAGCTCCTGGGCCAACCAGGCCGCACGCAGCAACCACTGACACTGGGTGCAATAAGTGATGACAATATGCGGCTTGCTGTCGGCCATGTTGGGCATCTCCGGTTGGGGGGCCGCTTATACTAGCGGTCTTTACCCTCTGGTTTGAGACTCACGATGCGCCGTTTGCTGCTCTGCTTGTTGCTGACGCTCACCTCGCTCACTTTGCACGCCACCGAAGCCGCTCGCCCCAAGGTCGGCCTGGTGTTGTCCGGCGGTGCCGCCCGCGGCCTGGCCCATATAGGTGTGCTCAAGGCCCTGGAGCAACAGGGGGTGCGCATCGACGCCATCGCCGGCACCAGCATGGGCGCGGTGATCGGCGGGCTGTATGCCTCTGGCTACAGTGTCGAGGAGCTGGAAAAACTGGCCACCACCCTCGACTGGCAACAAGCGCTGTCGGACGCCCCGCCACGCAAGGATGTGCCGTTCCGGCGCAAGCAGGATGACCGCGACTTCCTGGTCAAGCAGAAGCTCAGCTTTCGCGACGATGGCAGCCTGGGCCTTCCGCTGGGGGTGATCCAGGGCCAGAACCTGTCGCTGCTGCTGGAGAGCAAGCTGGCGCACACCGCCGACATTCGCGACTTCGACAAGCTGCCGATCCCCTTCCGCGCCGTGGCCACCGATATCGCCAACGGCGAGAAGGTGGTATTTCGCCGCGGCCACCTGCCCCAGGTGGTGCGCGCCAGCATGTCGATCCCGGCGGTGTTCGCCCCGGTGGAGCTTGACGGGCGCCTGCTGGTGGATGGCGGCATGACCGACAACATCCCGCTGGATGTGGTGCGCGACATGGGTGTGGACATCGCCATCGTGGTCGATATCGGCACCCCGCTGCGCAACCGCAAGCAGTTGGCCACGGTGGTCGATGTGCTCAACCAGTCGATCACCCTGATGACAAGGCGCAACTCCGAGGAGCAACTGGCCAGCCTGCACCGCGACGACATCCTGGTGCAGCCGCCACTGGCCAGCTTCGGCGTCACCGACTTCGGCCGCGCCCAGGACATGATCGATGCCGGCTACCGCGCCACCCTCGCACTCGACTCGCGCCTGGCTGCGCTACGCCAGCCGGGCAGTGACGCAGAGCTGGCCGTGGCCCGCTCGCCACGCCAGCGCACCCCGGTAATCACCGCGATCAAGGTGGAGAACGACTCCAAGGTCAGCGACGATGTGATCCGCTACTACATCCGCCAGCCGGTGGGCGAGCCGTTGCAGCTCGACCGCCTGCAAACCGACATGGGCACCCTGTACGGCCTGGATTACTTCGACCAGGTGCAGTACCGCGTGGTGCACAAGGGCGAGGACAACACTCTGGTGATCAACGCCCGCGGCCGGCGCGGCGGCACCGACTACCTGCGCCTGGGCCTGAACCTGTCCGACGACATGCGCGGCGACAGCGCCTTCAACCTGGGCGCCAGTTACCGGGTCAACGGCATCAACCGCCTGGGCGCAGAATGGCTCACTCGCGCCCAGATCGGCGACCAGCAAGAGCTGTACAGCGAGTTCTACCAGCCGCTGGACATCGGCTCGCGCTACTTCGTCGCGCCCTACATAGACCTCGGCTCGCAGAACGTCGAGGCCACCCTGGACAACGACCCGGTGGCCGAATACCGCCTGGAACGCTACGGCTTCGGCCTGAACCTGGGCCGGCAGATCGGCACCTATGGCGAGGTGCGCCTGGGTGTCGGCAAGGCCTGGGGCCAGGCCGACGTGCGCATTGGCGACCAGGACTTGCCCAAGGTCAGCTTCAACGAGGGTTTCTATGAGCTCAAATACTCGTTCGATACCTTCGACAATGTGTACTTCCCGCACAGCGGCGAAGAGATCGGCCTGACCCTGCGCAAGTACGATAAATCGCTGGATTCAGACCAGAACTACCGGCAATGGCTGCTCAACCTCGACAAGGCCTTGAGCAGCGGCCCCAACACCTTGGTGCTGGGCGGGCGCTACGGGCGCACCCTGGATGACGCCGAGGTGGTCACCTCAAGCTTCGTATTTGGCGGTGCGCGGCAGCTGTCGGGCTTTCGCCAGGACTCGATCTCGGGGCAGAACATGAGCCTGCTGCGCATGGTCTACTACCGCCGGCTGACGCCACGCGCCTATCTGCCGCTGGATTTCCCGCTGTACCTGGGTGGGTCACTGGAGCGCGGGCGGGCGTGGAACAACGACAACCAGTTCGACAGCGGCTACATCAATGCCGCCAGCGTGTTCCTCGGGCTGGAAACGCCGCTGGGGCCGCTGAACCTGAGTTATGGGGTCAATGATGCCGATGAGCAGGCGGTGTACCTGAACCTGGGGCATACCTTCTAGATTCGCCACGCCCCCTGTAGGAGCCGGCTTGCCGGCGATAGGGCCAGCAGCACCAGCCCTGTACCCGGATCTTTACAAGCAGGCCCGGCCTCATCCCCGGCAAGCCGGCTCTCATAGAACAAACTACAACTCATTGATTTAACACGGTCCCTGTGGGAAGCGGCCTTGTGTCGCGATGGGCTGCGCAGCAGCCCCGGCATTTTTGCATGAGGCCGAAGCCTTGGGGCCGCTTCGCGCCCCATCGCGACACAAGGCCGCTTCCCACGGAGACCGTGCCGCATCTGCGGGGCCAGTTCTCTGCGCGACAGCGCAGCCCAAAAGGCTGGGTGATCTCCTACAGGGGTGGGGCAGTCAGGACTTTTCGAGGTTGCCGAGAATCTTCGCATGCACGCGCATGCACACTTCAAGGTCTGCCTCGTCGACGCCGGTGAACAGCTCCAGGCGCAAGGCATTGGCGATGGTCTCGATCTGCTCGATCAGCGGCTTGGCCGGTGGGCACAGCAGGATTTTCTTGGCCCGGCGGTCTTCCATCACCGCCTGGCGGCGCACCAGGCCCTGGGTTTCCAGACTGTCCAGCAGCCGGGCCAGGGTCGGGCCCTCGACGCCAACGCTCTGGGCCAGCTCGCGTTGGGTGGGCGCCTCGTCGAAGCGCGCCAGGTGCAACAGCACCAGCCAACGCGCCTGCGAAAGGTTGAGCCCGGCCAGGCGGCGGTCCAGTTCGGCACGCCAACCCCGGGACATCTGGGCCAGCTGCATGCCAAAGCGGTGTTGGTTGTCGGTCAGGGGCATAAGCAACTCGATGAATAGAACTAATTATTAGTCAGCTAACCATGCCCCAACTGATCAGGCAAGGCTGAAAGTCGTCAATTGATATGACAAAGGTCAGACAATGACGCAAATGGCGTCGATCAGAGCTCGAACTCCGCCGCCAGCGCGGCACGGATGCAGTGCAGCACCCCTTCGGGTACCCGCGCACCGAACAGCGGGGCAATGGCCGACACTGCCGGCAGCTCGCCCTCGCCGTCGAGGAAGGCGTCCTGCACCTCCATCATCAACTCCTCGGGCAGGTCCAGGGCCTGCTCCAGGCTAAGCTCCTGGCGGCCGATGGCCTCGGCCAGCAGGCTGTAGACGTTCTTCTCGGTGCAGTTGAGCTGGCCGGCGATCTGCACCGGGGTCATGCCGGCGCGGGCCAGGCTGACCAGCTCGTGGCGCAGGTCGAGCACCACCTTCGGCGCCTCCTCAGTGCCACCGGCGCCGTTGAGCACTTCGAGGAAGGCCTGGCCATAGCGCTCCAGCTTGCGTGCGCCGACGCCACTGACCTGGGCCATGTCGCTGAGGCTGGTGGGCATGCTGCGCAGCATTTCCAGCAGGGTCGAGTCGGGGAAGATGACGTAAGGCGGCACGCTGTGCTCTTCGGCCAGCTTGCGCCGCAGGGTGCGCAGGGCCTCCCACAGTTCGCGTTCCTCGCCGCGCACCAACTGGCTCGCCGGGCTGCCGCCACTGCTGCTGGAGGACTTGGCAGTGGTTTGCGGCTTGAGGTCGCGGCGCAGTTGCAGGTTTACCTCGCCACGCAACAGCGGCCGGCAGCTGTCGGACAGGCGCAGGCCGCCGTAGCCTTCCAGGTCGATGTCGACCAGGCCGCGGGCCACCAGTTGGCGGAACAGCGAGCGCCATTCGGCCTCGGCCATGGCCTTGCCGACGCCGAATACAGAAAGTTTCTCGTGGCCGAAGTTGCGGATCTTGTCAGTGTCCTTGCCCAGCAGCACATCGACCAGATGGCCCACACCGTAGCGCTGGCCGGTGCGGAACACCGCCGACAGGGCCTGGCGGGCAGGCTCGGTGGCGTCCCAGGTCTGCACCTGGTCAACGCAGTTGTCACAGTGCCCGCAGGGTTGCTCCAGCACCTCGTCGAAGTAGGCCAGCAGCGACTGGCGGCGGCAGCGGGTCTCTTCGCACAGTGCCAGCATGGCGTCGAGCTTGTGCTGCTCGATGCGCTTGTGGCGCTCGTCGCCTTCGGAGTTCTGCAGCATCTGCTTGAGCATCACCATGTCCTGCAGGCCGTAGGCCATCCAGGCGTCCGACGGCAGGCCGTCACGGCCGGCACGGCCGGTTTCCTGGTAGTAGGCCTCGAGCGACTTGGGCAGGTCCAAATGGGCGACAAAGCGCACGTTGGGCTTGTCGATGCCCATGCCGAAGGCGATGGTGGCAACCATGATCAGCCCTTCCTCGTTGAGGAAGCGGTGCTGGTTGGAGGCGCGGGTCTCGGCGGCAAGGCCGGCGTGGTACGGCAGCGCCGGGAAGCCTTGGTCGCAAAGAAAAGCGGCGGTTTCGTCAACCTTCTTGCGCGACAGGCAGTAGACGATGCCGGCGTTGCCGCGGCGCTCGCCAAGGAACGCCATCAACTGCTTGCGCGGCGATTCCTTGGGCACGATGCGGTAGAAGATGTTCGGCCGGTCGAAACTCGACAGAAAACGCTCGGCGCCCTGCAGATGCAGGCGCTGGACGATTTCCTCGCGGGTACGCATGTCGGCGGTGGCGGTCAGGGCGATGCGCGGCACATGGGGGAACAGCTCGGCCAACTGGCCCAGTTGCAGGTATTCGGGGCGGAAGTCGTGGCCCCATTGCGATACGCAGTGCGCTTCGTCGATGGCGAACAGCGACACGTCCAGGCCACGCAAAAAATCGAGCATGCGCGGCTGCACCAGGCGCTCGGGGGCCAGGTAGAGCATTTTCACCTCGCCCCGGCGCAGGCGCCCGGCCAGGTCACGCTGCTGCTCGGCGCTCAAGGTGGAGTTGAGCGCAGCGGCGGCCACGCCGAGTTCGTCGAGGGTGGCGACCTGGTCGTCCATCAGCGCGATCAGCGGCGACACCACCACCGTCAGGCCCGGGCGCAGCAGCCCCGGTACCTGGAAGCACAGCGACTTGCCGCCGCCGGTGGGCATCAGCACCAGGGCATCGCCGCCATTGGCCACGCATTCGATGATCGCGGCCTGGCGGCCCCGGAAACTGTCGTAACCGAAGACATCCTTGAGAACGCGCTGAGCCTGTTCGAGCATTTGCCACTCCAAAATCGCCGTACCACCCCGTCACACAGGCTGGACGATAAATCCGCCGCGCACACGCCAAATGCGTAAGCGGTTTTTGCCAGGCGGCCGAAAAATGCCCCCCAGCATGAAAGCCGCGCAGTATACCCGACTGCCCTGCCCCCCGGCATGCCCCAGTGACAGACGTTCCCTTTGCCCCGTGCGCGCTGCAAGGTGCTAGAATTCGTTATCGTTTATTCCCCAAGGTAGCCCCGTAATGTCCTTCGCCGAGCAACTGACCCGCCTGCAAGCCTTCCTCGACGCCGACGAGCTGCACGAAGAAGCGCTGGACTACGTCGCCGCACACGGCTACCTGACCGCGCTGTCGATCTGCTCCGAGGACGTGCCGGACCGCGAATGGATCGACGCGCTGTTCGCCGAAGAACCCCACTACGCCAGCGACGCCCAGCGCACCGAAATCGAAGCCACGCTGGTGGCGCTGAAGGGCCACATCGCCCGTCAGCTGGCCAGCGACGAAGAATTCGACCTGCCTTGCGAGCTGGACCTGACCGACGAGCCGGACGACTCCGACCTGCGCGGCTGGTGCATCGGCTTCATGGAAGGGGTGTTCCTGCGTGAAGAAGCCTGGTTCGAGAACGCCGAGGAAGAAGTCAGCGAAATGCTACTGCCGATCATGGTCGGTTCGGGCCTGTTCGACGAGCAGCCTGAATTTGCCGATATCGCCAGCAACGCCAACCTGCAGGACGACATGATCGTGCAAATTCCTGAAGCGTTGAGCGCGCTGTTCCTGCTGCTGCACGCCCCGGACGAAAAACCTGCCCTGCTCAAGCCACGCCACCACTGATCAACGTGGTGCGCTACCTGCTGCTGGCCGCAGGCTGGCTCAGCGTTGCGCTGGGGGTGGTGGGGATCTTCCTGCCGGTATTGCCGACCACCCCGTTTCTGCTGCTGGCTGCGGCGTGCTTTGCCCGCAGCTCCCCGCGTTTTCATGCCTGGCTGGTCAACCACCCGAAACTCGGGCCGTGGATCCGCGACTACCTCAGTGGCGAGGGCATACCGCTCAAGGGCAAGGTGTACGCCATTGGTTTGATGTGGGCGAGCATCGGCCTTTCGTGTTACCTGGTGCCCTTGTTCTGGGCGCGCGCGTTCATGCTCACCAGCGCGGTGCTGGTGAGTGCGTGGATTCTCAAGCAGAAGACTTTGCAGCGCTGAGAGCAGGTTTCGCCTGTTCCGGCCCTATCGCCGGCAAGCCGGCTCCTACAGGGTTCGCGCCACCATCACACAACACCTGTAGGAGCCGGCTTGCCGGCGATGGGGCCAGGCCTGCCTTACACCGTATCCACCTTCAACGAATGGTCACTGAGCATGCCGTTGATGATGGTCGCAGTATCATGCCCCGCTGCGATCACCCCGCCCGCCCCTGCCGTCACCCCGTAATGCTGGGCCAGGTCCACCCCGGCCAGCTCGATGGTCTGGGTGGGTGCCGCACCGGCGATGCTGCTGACCTCGATGGTCGACACCACGCCGGCCCCGCTGCCGCTGACCTTGAAGTGCAGGTAGTCATCCAGTGACGCGCTGGTGGCATTCTCGCCCTGCAGCAATTGCGACAGGTCAAGGTGGTCGCTGCCGGGGGTGAAATCGGTCACGGTATCGTGCCCGGTGTCGCCCTTCTGCCACACGAAGGTGTCGTTGCCCGGCCCGCCGGTCATGATGTCGTCACCCGGGCCGCCGATCAGCGTGTCATTGCCCGCACCGCCCTTGAGCACATCATTGCCGGCCCCGCCGTTGAGCAGGTTGTCACCGGCATTGCCGATCAGCGTGTCGTTGTAGTCCGAGCCGATCAGGTTCTCGATGCTGACGAAGGTATCCTGCCCGGCCCCCACGGTGTTCTGCTGCCCGACGATGCCGAGGTCGACCACCACCCCGGCGCCGGCCTTGGCAAAGCTGACCGTGTCGATGCCGCTACCGCCGTCGAACAGGTCGTTGCCGGCGCCGGCCAGCAGCAGGTCGTCCCCCGCCCCGCCATACAGGCTGCTGGTGCCATTGCCTGCCACCAGCACGTCGTTGCCGTCGCCGCCGTTCAGGGTGTTCTCGCCCGTGCCCGCCAGCAGCACATCGTCGCCGGCCGTGCCGTTGAGGGTATGCCCGGCCTGGTAGCTGATATCGACGTTACCCGTAGCCGTACCGCCGTGGTTGTCGCTGAGGGTGTAGGTATCGTGGACCACCGGGTTGCTGGCCTGGCTGTAGTCCACCACCAGGCTCAGCTTGTAGTTCTCCGCCGCCTTGCTGTTGCCGATGGCGTTCTCGCTGTTGACCACATGAATGCTGTACACCCCGTCGTGGCTGGCGGTAAAGCTGCCGCCATCGGCGATGCCCTGGTAGCTGCCGCCGGCGTCCTTCCACTCCATCATCAGGTTGCCGGCAGGCTGGTTGTGGTCGAGGGTCAGGGTTTCACCCTTGCGCAGGGTGACGGTGAAGGTGTCCGCATCGTTGGCGTTACTGTTGCTGATCGCGCCCAGGTAACCGGCCACCACCAAGGCTGCCGTCATGCCCCCCGACAGGCTGGTGAACTCGCTGCGGGCCAGGTCACGGTACTGGTTCTCGGCCTTGTTGCCGGGCGCATCGAAGGTGATGGTGCGGGCCTGGGCGCCAGGAGTGAAGCCCTCGCCCTTGTCGGCGAAGCCGGTGTTGAAGGTGATGGGGGCGGCGCTCAGGCGATCGTGGTCGGCGTCGCTGTCGTTGGCCAGCAAGGCGGCAGCCGGCAGGCTGATGCTGGCGCCGGTGATGTTGGTGATGATGTGGTCGGCGCCAGCCACGGGCGCGGTGTTGGCATTGATGTTCACCGTCAACGTGGCGCTGCGGGTATCGCCGTCGTTGTCACTGGCGGTGAAGCCGAACTGCTCGGCCTGGTTGGCGTTACCACCTTTGGGCGGCGTGTAGGTGAACTCGCCGTTGTCCATGTCCACCAGCAAGGTGCCGCCCAGCCCGGTCTTGATCGCCAGGCTGTTGCTGACGGTGTCGAAGGTCGCCTTGTCGGCGCCGCCCGTGACGCTGTAGCCGCCCTGCCCGCCATGGGCGTTGGGGTCGAAGCTGTAGGTGGTGCCGTCCACCAGTAGCGCCTTGATGAAACCGCCGTCGGCGCCGAACGTGCCGCCGCTCATCAGGCTGCCGGTGATCGGCGAGCCCTGCACGGTGCCGGACAGAACCGCGTTGAGCTGGCCAAGGTCGGTGACCACCACCGAACCGGTATCGACATGGCTGCTGCCGTCATAGGCCAGCGGGTCGAGGTTGCCGGTGTTGACCCCGTTGCCCAGGCCGATGGCGTAGCTCTTGATGCCGTTCTGGTCGAGGAAGCTCTCCCAGTTGTTTTCCAGGCTGCTGGTCATGCCGTGGCCGGCGGTGGGCTCGCCATCAGAGAAGAAGTAGCCGATGTTCTGCGCCCCGGCGATCTTGCCGCTGGTGTCAAAGGCCTGTTGCGCGGTGCTGGCCGCTGCATCGTAGTGGGTGGTGCCGCCGGCACTGAGCCCGGCGATCAGGCTCTTGGCCTCGCCGATCGACACCCACACCGGGGTCTTGTCGGTGGCACCGCTGGAGAAGGTGACCACCTGCACCTTGATGTCGCCCATGGCGTCGTACTTGTCGAGCAGTGCGTTGATCGCCTGCTTGGCCAGGTCCAGCCGGCTCAGGCCGGACACGCCCGAGGGCGAGTCCATGCTGCCGGACACATCGATCACCAGCAGCAGGTTGCTGTCGACCTGGCCCGGGGTGATGCTGCGCACCGCGTTCTGCACCTGCGGTACATCGTCGACGATATTGATGGTGATGCTGCCGGTGACGCTGTTGCCAAGCGCGTCGGTGGCCTTGTAGGTGAAATGGTCGTTCAGGGTGTTGGCACCGTCGTCGGCCCCGCCCGGGGTTTTCGGTGCCGAAGTCAGGGTGTAGGTGTAGCTGCCGTCGGCCTTGACCTGGATCTGCCCGTAAGCACCGCTGGCGCTGCCCACCAGGCTGTAGGTGAGGCCACCGATACCGCCGCTGACCGAGCCGGCCAGGTTGCCGCTGGCGGTCTCGCCGGTGGAGGTCGGGTCGCTGCCGGTGGTGTTGCCGGCAGCCAGGTCATTGCCGTCCTGGTGCAGGTCGAGGGCTTTTTCGTACACCGTGACGTCGTGATTGTCGCTGGCCATCAGCTTGCTGTCCTGCACGCTGATGCGAATGGTGGTGGTGCTTTCATCACCGTCGGCGTCGCGGATGGTGTAGGTGAAGCTGTCGGCGGCCCATGGCGGCAGCACGCTGTCGGGGTTGGCGTGGTAGGTGGCGTTGCCCTGGGCATCCAGGGTCAGGTAGCCGTACAGCCCCATCACCTGCTCACCGACGTGGCCCACGGCCGAGGTCGAGGTGTCATGGCCGGCGCGCACGCCCACCACGTACTGGCCGTCGGCGCGCACATCGGCGCCCACCACATCGTTGTCCAGCACGTTGCCGCTGACCGCGCCACCCTGGTTCACGTCGGCGTAGTCGCAATGGGCCTTGGGCACGTCGTCGACGATGTTGATGACGATGGTGCTGGTGGTGGTATTGCCCAGCGAATCCTTCACCTGGTAGGTGAAGCTCTCGGTGACGATGTTCGGGCCGTCGTTGACGTGGTTCGGCGAGTTGGGTGCCGAGGTCAGGGTGTAGGTGTACGAGCCATCGGCATTCAGCAGAATCTGCCCGTATTGCCCCGTGGCATTGCCCACCAGGGTAAAGCTCAGAGCACCAACACCGCCGTGCACTGCGTCTGCGAGCGAGCCGGTCGCGGTTTCGCCGGGCGAATGCGGGTCACTGCCCATCACATTACCGGGTGCCAGGTCGGCACCGGTCTTGCACAGGTCCAGGGCGTTTTCGTACACCGTCACATCGTCCACACCCGCCATCAGCTTGCTGTCCTGCACATTGACGGTGATGGTTGCGGTGCTCTCGTCGCCATCGGCATCGCGGATGGTGTAGACGAAGGTATCGCTGGCCCACTGCGACAGGTCCTGGTTGGCGTAGGCGTGGTAGCTGGCGTTGCCCTGGGAATCGAGGGTCAGGTAGCCGTACTGGCCGTTGATCGCATCGCCCACATGGCCGATGGCCGAGGTGGAGGTATCGTTGCCGGCGCGCACACCGACCACGTACTGGCCGTAGGCGCGCACATCGGCGCCCACCACATCGTTGTCCAGCACGTTGCCGCTGACCGTGCCGCCTTCGGTGACATCGGCGTAATCGCAATGGGCCTTGGGTACGTCGTCGACGATATTGATGACGATGGTGCTGGTGGTGGTGTTGCCCAGGGAATCCTTCACCTGGTAGGTGAAGCTCTCGGTGACGATGTTCGGGCCATCGTTGCCAGGGGTTGGCGAGCTCGGCGCCGAGGTCAGGGTGTAGGTGTAGCTGCCGTCGGCGTTCAGGTGAATCTGCCCGTACTGCCCGTTGGCATTGCCCACCAGGGTGAAAGTCAGCGCCCCGACCCCGCCCTGCACCGCATCAGCCAGCGAACCCGTCGCCGTTTCGCCAGGTGAATGCGGGTCGCTGCCGACCACGTTGCCGGGGGCCAGGTCGTCGCCGGTCTTGCACAGGTCCAGGGCTTTTTCGTAGACCGTTACGTCGTCCTCGCCCGCCACCAGCTTGCAGTCCTGCACCTTGATGTTGATGGTGGTGGTGCTCTCGTCACCGTCGGCATCGCGAATGGTGTAGACGAAGGTATCGGTGGCCCATTGCGGCAGGTCCTGGTTGGGGTTGGCGTGGTAGGTGCCAACGCCGTTGGCATCGAGAGTCAAATAGCCGTACTGCCCCATGATCTGTTCGCCCACATGGCCAATGGCCGAGGACGAAGTGTCGCTGCCCGCGCGCACGCCGACCACGTATTGGCCATCGGCACGCACATCGGCGCCGGTGGTGTCGTTGTCCAGCACATTGCCGCTAACGCTCCCACCTTCCGTGACCTCGGCGAAATCGCACCGGGCCTGGGGCACATCGTCGACGATATTCACGTCCAGGGTGCCGCTGGCGGTGCTGCCATCCATGTCGGTGGCAGTGACGGTGAAGTGCTCGGTCAGGCTGTTGGTGCCGTCGGCGTTGGCGTGGGTTTCGTTGTCCAATAGTTGGTAGGTGTAGCTGACCACCCCGGTGTCGGGGTTGTAGCCGGTGATGGTCAGGGTGTTGCCCAGCGGCGTGGTGACCGACTGCGGGAAGCCTGCCGGCGTGCCGTCCACCACCAGGTTGAGCCCGGCCACGGTCAGGGTTTTCAAACCGTCCGGGGCGTCCACGGTGAAGGTGCCGCCCTGGGTCAGTTGGGCGGCATTCGGTGTGCTGCCATCGCCGAGGAACTTCTCGTACACCGTCACTTCGCCATTGGCGACGTCCAGGCCGCCCAGTTTCACCGGGTCGTCGAGGTTCTTCACGTCGAGGGTCAGGGTGGCGCTGCTGGTGTCGCCGTCGGCGTCTTTTAGCGTGTAGTTGAAATGCTCGACGCCGGTGCCGCCGCCGAACAGGTTCTTGAAGTCCGGGTCGCTGGTGTTGAGGGTGTAGGTGTAGGAGCCGTCGGCATTGAGCACCAGGGTGCCGTAGGTGCCGGTGAAGGTGCCGCCCTGCACCATACCGCCCGGTACGCGGTCGGCGCCCTGGGTGTCGTTGTCCAGCACGTTGCCGGTCAGTTCGGTGTGCAGTTCGGTCGCCGGGGTGGCGTTGTGGTCGTCTTCGGCCTTAGGCACATCGTCGACGATATTCACATCCAGCGTGCCGCTGGCAGTGCTGCCGTCCATGTCGGTGGCGGTGACGGTGAAGTGCTCGGTCAGGCTGTTGGTGCCGTCAGCGTTGGCATGGGTTTCGTTGTCCAGCAATTGGTAGGTGTAGCTGACCACGCCGGTGTCGGGGTTGTAGCCGGTGATGGTCAGGGTGTTGCCCAGCGGCGTGGTGACTGACTGCGGGAAGCCTGCCGGCGTGCCGTCCACTACCAGGTTAAGCCCGGCCACGGTCAGGGTTTTCAAACCGTCCGGGGCGTCCACGGTGAAGGTGCCGCCCTGGGTGAGCTGGGCAGCATTCGGTGTGCTGCCATCACCGAGGAATTTCTCGTAGACCGTCACTTCGCCATTGGCGACGTCCAGGCCGCCCAGTTTTACCGGGTCGTCGAGATTCTTCACATCGATGGTCAGGGTGGCGCTGCTGGTGTCGCCGTCGGCGTCCTTGAGCGTGTAGGTGAAGTGCTCGACGCCAGTGCCACCACCGAACAGGTTCTTGAAGTCCGGGTCGCTGGTGTTGAGGGTGTAGGTGTAGGAGCCGTCGGCATTGAGCACCAGGGTGCCGTAGGTACCGGTGAAGGTGCCGCCCTGCACCATACCGCCCGGTACGCGGTCGGCGCCCTGGGTGTCGTTGTCCAGCACGTTGCCGGTCAGTTCGGTGTGCAGTTCGGTCGCCGGGGTGGCGTTGTGGTCGTCTTCGGCCTTGGGCACGTCGTCGACGATGTTCACGTCCAGCGTGCCGCTGGCAGTGCTGCCGTCCATGTCGGTGGCAGTGACGGTGAAGTGCTCGGTCAGGCTGTTGGTGCCGTCGGCGTTGGCGTGGGTTTCGTTGTCCAGCAGTTGGTAGGTGTAGCTGACCACCCCGGTGTCGGGGTTGTAGCCGGTGATGGTCAGGGTACTGCCCAGCGGCGTGGTGACCGACTGCGGGAAGCCCACCGGCGTGCCATCCACCACCAGGTTGACGCCAGCCACGGTCAGGGTTTTCAAACCGTCCGGGGCGTCCACGGTGAAGGTACCGCCCTGGGTCAGCTGGGCGGCATTCGGTGTGCTGCCATCACCGAGGAATTTCTCGTACACCGTCACCTCGCCATTGGCGACGTCCAGGCCGCCCAGCTTCACCGGGTCGTCGAGGTTCTTCACGTCGATAGTCAGGGTGGCGCTGCTGGTGTCGCCGTCGGCGTCCTTGAGCGTGTAGGTGAAGTGCTCGACGCCGGTGCCACCACCGAACAGGTTCTTGAAGTCCGGGTCGCTGGTGTTGAGGGTGTAGGTGTAGGAGCCGTCGGCATTCAGCACCAAGGTGCCGTAGGTGCCGGTGAAGGTGCCGCCCTGGACCATACCGCCCGGCACGCGGTCGGCGCCCTGGGTGTCGTTGTCCAGCACGTTGCCGGTCAGTTCGGTGTGCAGCTCGGTTGCCGGCGTGGCGTTGTGGTCGTCCACCGCCTTGGGCACGTCATCGATGATTCGTACATCCAGCGAACCGCTGGCCACATCACCATCGGTGTCGCTGACCAGCACCGGGAAGTGCTCACCCAGCACATTGTTGCCGGCGCCATCCGGGTGATGCTCGGCACCGTTGAGGGTGTAGCTGTAGCTGACCACGCCAGTGGCCGGGTTGTAGCCGGTGATGGTCAGGGTATTACCCAGCGCGGTAGTGATGGACTGCCCGACACCGGTCACCGCCCCCGCAGTCACCACATTGATGCCGCCAACGCTGAGGTTGAACACCCCGTCGGGGGCCACCACGGTGAAACTGCCGCTCTGCGTCAGTTGCCCCGGCGCGCTGGCCGAGCCATCGGGCAGGTTGGCCTCGTTCAAGGTCAGCTCGCCGGGCTCCACGCTCAGGCCTTCGAGTTGCACCGGGCGATCCGGCGGTAGGTTGGCGACGCCGTCGCGGTCACCGTCCAGTACACCGAGGCGGTCATTGGCCAGCTCCGGGATATTGTTGAAGCCGGCCGTGGGGAAGCCGATGGTGGGGTCGACACGCCCGGCCACCTCGGTCAGCAGCACGAAGCTGTGCCCGCCACCCAATGCCCCGACACCACCGGGGTTGCCGCCGGCAGCGGTCGCCTCGGCGTCCTGGGTCGGGTCGCTGCCCGCGGCGATGGCCCGTTGCAACTGCTCCACATCGCTCAGTTGCGCCTCGCTGGGTACCGGGTCGGGCGCCTGCACATGGGGGGCTCGGTTGGCCAAAAGCTCAGGGGACATCTCAAGGCTGCTGTCGCGGCCCAGGGTCAGTTCGGCACCGTTCTGCAGGTGCACCGCCACCGCGCCGCTGTTGCCGGTTTGCAGCTGTTCGCCGGCATACAACCGGTCGCCCTCCACCAGCAGGCGGCGGTGGCCGTCATCACTGACCGCAAATACCTGCCCGACCACCTTGCTGACCACGCCAACTAATTTGGCCATGAGTGCACGCCTCCCCTGCCGATGGGCTTTTTGCAGATCAAGGCATGGCGGGTAAAAACACACGACGGCCCGGGTGTTGTGGTTGTCGGACCGTCGCTGTCACGTTCGTGAATTTCACGCTCCTTGTGACGACTGCCGCGATAGCGGTAATAGGTAGTGGCCATCAATAAGTGACAATTTATTGTCGCCAAATACCGCTTTCGCCTTCCTCCCCTGTGTCCTTAGCTGCAAAAAAACTGGAACTTTCGCCGAAGCCCGAAGCCCGCATCTTTCAGCCGGTGCGCCGAGCCACCTGAATGCAACAATGTCGTGGATTCCTTAGACCTCATAAGTTTTTTTTCGCATATACCTTATGAAAAATTCTTCTTAGCTCGCCCCATAAATGTTCTTAGCTCTGTTGTTACAAGCCTGAAACGGTTTGATACCTATATTTCGTCATTTTTTTGGCGATCGCAGGACATTTTTGAGAGACCAGGGAGAAGTACCCCATGCGCGCTTTAACCCCCATCACCAGTGCAATTCTGTTGGCCATGGCATGCGCCAACAGCCAGGCGATGTCGATTAACGAGGCCGTTCAAAACGCGGTAGACCAGCACCCCGAAATCAGCGCCAGCCGCAACAGCAGGCTGTCGGCCGACGAGGATGTGAAGTTCGCTCGCGGGGGCTACTACCCCACCGTCGACCTGGTGGCAGGCTATGGCCGCCAGCGCTCGGACAACACCAACACCCGCGGCTTCAACCCCGACGGCACCCGCAACCACAATAAAGAAACCCTCAACTACACCCAGTCCGAACTGCGCCTGCGGCAGATGCTGTTCGACGGCTTCAACACCTCCAACGAAGTCGGCCGCACCGAGGCAGTTGCCGCTTCGCGCGCCTACTACACCCAGGCCACCGCCGAAACCGTGGCCCTGCGCGCCGTCGAGGTGTACCTCGAGGTGCTCAAGCGCCGCGAGCTGGTGACCCTGGCGCGCAACAACCTGCAGGCGCACCTGCGGGTCAACGACCAGATCGGCCTGCGCAGCGAACGCGGCGTGGGCAGCACCGCCGACCTTGACCAGTCCAGCGCCCGCCGCGCCCTGGCCGAGAACAACCTGGACACCGCCGAGGTGGACCTGGCCGATGCCGAGGCCAACTTCTTCAGCGTGATCGGGCGCGTGCCCGACGAGCTGGAAGCACCCACCTCCATCAAGCCCGAAGTGCCCGCCGACCTGCAGGCCGCGCGCCAGGGCATGCTGGAGAACAACCCCTACCTGAAGTCGGCCCAGGCCGACGTGCAGTCAGCCGAGCAGCAATACGAAGTGGCCAAGTCGCCCTTCTACCCGCGCCTGGACGCAGTGCTGGCCACCGGCGCCGACAACAACACCGGCGGCCAGAAAGGCCACGCCAACAACGACTGGCAGGCCGGCGTCGAGCTCAGCTACAACCTGTTCCGCGGTGGCAGCGACAAGGCCCGCCTGCAGTCCGATGCGCACAAGATCAACCAGGCCATGGACATCCGCAACAACGCCCTGCGCCAGCTCAACGAGAACCTGAACCTGGCCTGGAACGCCATGAACAACGCACGCAAGCAAACCCCCAGCGCCCGCGAATACGCCGAAACCACCCAGCGCGTGCGTGCCGCCTACCAGGACCAGTTCGGCCTGGGCCAGCGCACCCTGCTGGACGTACTCGACAGCGAGAACGAGCTGTACAACGCCAACCGCCGCTACACCGAGGTGCGTTACACCGAGGAGTTCTCCATGTACCGCCTGCTGGCCAACATGGGCGAGCTGCTGAGCAAGCAGCGCATTTCGCTGCCGCCGGAGGCGATCGCCAAGACCGAAGTGAGGAATGAGGCCCGCTTGCCCGACATGCGTTAAGCACTGGACGAAACACGGACCTTTCAGCCAGCGCCCGTTCCCCGTCCACTGCGGCAGGAGTAGGCCATCGTGACCAGTATGCAAAGTGCGCAACCGCGCCAGGATGTTGATGATCCACTGCTCGATGGCCTGCTGATTTTATGCAAGCTGCATGGCTGCACCGCCAGCCGCGCCAGCCTGTGCAGCGGCCTGCCGCTGGCCGGGCAAGGCCTGGGCCTGGCCCTGCTGCCCCGGGCCGCCGCCCGCGCAGGCTTGCAGGCGCGTGTGCTACGCCGCGAACTGTCGGCAATTTCCGCCCTCAACCTGCCGGTGCTGCTGATCCTGAACGACGGCCGCAGCGCCGTGCTGCGCCGCTGGGGTGATGATGGCCGGGCGCTGCTGCTGCCGTGCGAGGCCGAAGGCGGCGAGCAGTGGGTCGAAACCCAGACCCTGGCCGAGGCCTACAGCGGCCAGGCGTTGTTCGCCCGCCCCCGCCACGCTCTGGAAGATGCGCGCGCGCCGCTGCTGCCGCGGGTCAACGCCTGGTTTCGCGATACCTTGCGCCACTCGCGCTGGCTGTACGGCGACGCCCTGCTGGCGAGCCTGTTGATCAACCTGCTGGGCCTGATGGTGCCGCTGTTCGTCATGCAGACTTACGACCGCGTGGTGCCCAACCAGGCGCTGTCGACCTTGTGGGTATTGGTGGCCGGCTTGTTCATCGGCACCGCCTTCGAGCTGGTGTTGCGCATGGTGCGCGCCCACCTGCTGGACCAGGCCGGCAAGAAGACCGACCTGATCCTCTCTGCCACCCTGTTCGAGCGCATCACCGGCATGAGCATGAAGGCCCGCCCGGCCAGCATCGGCGGCTTCGCCCAGAGCATCCACGACTTCCAGGGGCTGCGTGAATTCCTTACCGCAGTCACCCTCACCAGCATCATCGACCTGCCCTTCGTCGCCCTCATGCTGTTGGTGATCGGCCTGCTCGGCGGCTGGCTGGTGCTGATCCCGCTGATCGCCTTCCCGGTGGCGGTGGGCCTGGCGCTGTTCATCCAGGTGCGCCTGCGCGACACCGTGCAAAAAAGCCTGAGCCTGGGCGCGGTGCGCCAGGCCCTGCTGATCGAGACCCTCGGCGGGCTGGAAACCCTGAAAGCCTGCGGCGCCGAAAGCGAGCGCCAATACCAGTGGGAGCACACCAACGGCGCCATCGCCCGCCTCGACGCCCACGCCCGCAACCTGTCGTCGCTGGCCAGCAACGGCACGCTGTTCATCCAGCAGTTCTGCGGCATGGCCACCATCGTTGCCGGGGTGTACAGCATCATCGCCGGCAATCTCAGCGTCGGCGCGCTGGTGGCCAGCTACATGCTCGGCAGCCGGGTGCTGGCCCCGCTGGGGCAGATCGCCGGGCTGATCACCCGCTACCAGCAGGCGCAGCTGACCATGCGCAGCACCGACGCGCTGATGAGCCTGCCCCAGGAGCGCCAAGCCGAGCAACAAGCCCTGGAGCACACCGCGCTGCAGGGCGGCCTGAGCATCAGCCACGCGAGTTTTCGCTACCCCGGGCAAACCGCCCCGGCGCTCAACGATGTGCACTTCAGCCTCACCCCCGGCGAGCGCATCGGCATCATCGGCCGCAGCGGCTCGGGCAAGAGCACCCTGGCGCGGCTGATCATGGGCTTTCATCACCCCGACGAAGGCCAGGTGCTGCTGGACAACCTCGACCTGCGCCAACTGGACATCGCCGACCTGCGCAGCCAGCTGGGCTATGTGGCCCACGACCTGCCGCTTTTGGCCGGTAGCCTGCGCGACAACCTCACCCTCGGCGCCCGCCATGTCAGCGACGCACGCATGCTCGAAGTGGCCGAGCTGACCGGCGTCAGCGAGCTGGCCCGCCAACACCCGCAGGGCTTCGACCGCCCGGTGGGCGAGCGCGGCCAGTTGCTTTCCGGTGGCCAGCGCCAGGCCGTGCTGCTGGCCCGCGCGCTGCTGCTGGAGCCGCCGCTGCTGGTGCTTGATGAGCCCACCAGCCACATGGACAACAGCAGCGAAGACCAGCTGCGCCAGCGCCTGCTGGCCTGGGTGCCGGGCAAGACCCTGCTGCTGGTCACCCACCGCACCTCGATGCTGAGCCTGGTGGACCGGTTGCTGGTGCTGGACAACGGCAAGATCGTCGCCGACGGGCCGAAGGATGCAGTGATCGATGCACTGCGCAAGGGGCGCATCGGTTCGGCGTTTTAACAGGCATTGGCCATGACATGGCACCGGCTTCGCCGGTGTTCGCGGCTAAAGCCGCTCCTACAGGTACAGCGCCTGATCCAGGTTCTGCTCGATCCTGTGGGAGCGGCTTTAGCCGCGAAGCAGACGACGCGGTGGCTGGCACCGGCTGCGCCGGTGTTCGCGGGCAAGCCCGCTCCCACAGGGAACGAGCCAGCTTTTAGAAATCGAGCAAGACAGTTGCTCCTACAGGTACCACCTGACCTTCAGGCCTGCGCTGTACCTGTAGGAGCCGGCTCGCCGGCGATGAGGCCGGCACAGGCAACACAAGAAAGTTGCACCAACAACTCTCCCTCCAACGAGGTAGCCCATGTCCATCACCCACAGCATCCGCAGCTACCTCCAGGGCCCCGACTCACGCGCCGAGCGCGACTACATGCCCGAGCTTGCCGGCGCCACCCTGCAGGACTCGCCAAGCCTGTCGCGCCTGACCGTGTGGCTGGCCGCCATCCTGCTGCTGGTGGCCGTGGTCTGGGCCAACTTCGCGGTGCTCGACGAGGTCACCGTCGGCGAGGGCAAGGCCATCCCTTCAAGCAAGGTGCAGGTGGTGCAGAACCTTGAGGGTGGTATCGTCACCGAGATTCTGGTGCGCGAGGGCCAGATGGTCGACAAGGGCGCCACCCTGCTGCGCCTGGACGACACCCGTTTCAAGTCCAACAAGGGCGAAAGCGAGGCCGACCGCTACGCCCTCACCGCCCAGGTCGAGCGCCTGTCGGCCGAGGCCGAGGGCAAGCCGTTCGTGGTCTCCGACGAAGTACGCGCCAAGGCGCCGCAGGTGGCCGAGGACGAACTGGCGTTGTACGACTCGCGCCAGCGCCGCCTGGCCAGCGAAAAACAGACCCTCAACGAGCAATTGCGCCAGAAAACCCAGGAGCTGGCCGAGTTCCGCTCCAAGGCCGACCAGTACCGCTCGGCGGTCGGCCTGCTGCAGCAGGAGCTGGACATGTCCGCCCCGCTGGTGAGCAAGGGGGCGATTTCGCCGGTGGAAATCCTGCGCCTCAAGCAGCGCACCGTCGAGGCCCGCGGCCAGCTCAACGCCACCAACCTGGCCATCCCCCGGGCCGAGGCGGCGATTGCCGAAATCCGCAGCAAGGTGCAGGAGTCCGATGCCACCTTCCGCTCCGAGGCCGCCAAGGACCTCAATGACAAGCGCACGGAGCTGTCGAAGATCACCGCCACCAGCATCGCCATCGACGACCGGGTCAACCGCACCACCGTGGTGTCGCCGGTGCGTGGCATCGTCAAGCTGCTCAAGGTCAACACCATCGGCGGCGTGGTGCAGCCGGGCAGCGACCTGGTGGAGATCGTGCCGATAGAAGACAACCTGCTGATCGAAGCGCGGGTGCGCCCGCAGGACGTGGCCTTCCTGCACCCGGGGCAGACGGCGATGGTCAAGTTCAGCGCCTATGACTACAGCATCTACGGCGGCCTGAAGGCCAAGCTCGAGCTGATCGGTGCCGACACCGTCACCGACGACAAAGGCAACGCGTTCTACCTGATCCAGGTGCGCACCGACAAGAACCACCTGGGCGGGGACAACAAGCCGCTCTTGATCATCCCCGGCATGGTGGCCACGGTGGATATCATCACCGGGCAGAAGAGCGTGCTGGATTATCTGTTGAAGCCGGTGTTCAAGGCGCGCACCGAGGCGTTGCGCGAGCGTTAGGTTACCTGTGCCGGCCTCTTCGCGGGTAAACCCGCTCCCACAGGTACTGCGCAGCGCTCACGGGCACTGATATCCCTGTGGGAGCGGGTTTACCCGCGAAGAGGCCGGCACAGCAAAAGCCTGGCTTCAACCTTCGCCATGATTTCGCGTGAAAGTCTCTACGCCCATCGCCGTGATCTGCCCCTCGATCAACGCCTCGAACGGCCGCAGCAACTCATCGAAATTGCCGGGCGCCTCCAGCGCATTCAACCCCTGCACCACCGCCTCGATGGTCGAAAGCGCCCCCGGTTCCGGTGCCTTGCGCAGCCGGTAGCGCGAAGCCGTCACCTGCGCCAGGGTCACCCGGGGTAAGGCGTCCAGCAGCGGGTTGAGGTAGAGCATCTTGCGCGCCTTGCGCCAGGTGCCGTCGGGGACGATCAGCAGTAGCGGCAGGTCATCGCTTTGAGCATAAGGCTGCAGTACCTCGGCCCCATCCCCGGGGAACAGCAGCGCTGGCCGGTAGCCTGGGGTGGCCAGCAGCGCCTGCAGGTCATCGAACACCTCGCCCACCCGCAGTTCGGCGTTGCGCAGGCCGAGGGCGGCCAGGCGTGCGGTGTTCAGGGCATGGGAGGTTTCGCTGGGGTGCTGCAACAGGACCACGCGGGTGCGGCTGGCCAGGCTTGGGATCAGCGGGCAGAGGCAATGGGCGAGCGGGCGCTGGCAGCGCTCGCAGCGGGGTCTGGGCATGGCGGGCTCCTTCGGGGCGCGCAGTTTGCCACAGGGTGGTGCCCAGGCGGGAATCCCGGGCCCGCGCTGCGGGCCATGGCGACACAAGGCTGCTCCCACAGGTACAGCACGGTGGCTGGCACCGGCTGCGCCGGTGTTCGCGGGCAAGCCCGCTCCTACAGGGATCGCGCCGGCCTGCTGAGCTGCGCGGTGGCTGTGGGAAGCGGCCTTGTGTCGCGATGGGCCGCAACGCGGCCCCCGCCATTGGCATGCACTCAGCGGTTGAAGCGCTCCGCCAGGCTATGCAGGTACTCGGCCATGCGTTCCAGGTCCTGGCTGATTTCGGCGCCCTGGCGGGCTTGCCCTGCGCTTTCATCACACAAGTGGGCGATGCGCACGATCTGCTGGTTGATGTCTTCGGCCACGTGGCTTTGCTGCTCCGAGGCCGTGGCCATCTGCTGGCTCATGCCAGTGATGCGGCTGACCGCCTGGGCGATACCTGCCAACGCCGCCTGCACCGCCTCGACACTGTGCACGCTGTCCTGGGAGATCTGCTGGCCACGGCTGGCGCTGGCCACCGCACGGTCGGCACCGGAACGCAGGGTGGCGATGATGTGGTGAATCTCCTCGGTGGAGGAACGGGTGCGCTGGGCCAGCGAGCGCACCTCGTCGGCAACCACCGCAAAGCCCCTGCCCTGCTCACCAGCCCGGGCCGCCTCGATGGCGGCATTGAGCGCCAGCAGGTTGGTCTGCTCGGCAATCGAGGTGATCACGTCCACCACGCTGCCGATCGACTGGGTCTGCTCGGCCAGGGCGTTGACCGCCTGGCCGATGTCGCTCACCGCCTCGCTCATGCTGCCCATGGCGCGCAGGCTCTGCTGCGCCAGGTCGCTGCCCTGCTGGGCCAGCTGGTCTGCATCGCTGGCGGCGTGGGCGGTGCTCTGCACGTTGTGGGTGACCTGCTGGATGGTCGCGGCCATCTGCGCGATGGCGGTGGCCGACTGGTCAGTTTCGCTGCGCTGGCGGTCGAGCATCTGCGCCTGGGCATCGGACAAGTCGGCGGACTGCGCGGCCCGCGACTTGACCCCGACGCCGGCATCCACCAGGCGCGTCAGCGCGGTCTGCAGGCGGGCCTCTTCGCTGAGGATGGCCAGATCCAACTGGCCGCGCAGGCCGGGGTTGTCGCTGTAGGTCAGGGCCACCAGCGGGCTGGTGAAGGCCTTGGGGTGTTCGTCCAGGGTGCGGCGGATGGCGCGGTTCTGCTGGTTCTCGATCAGGTACCAGGCCGCAAGCAGGCTGGCCATCAGCACACCCAGCGCCGCGTAGGGCGCCAGCCACAGGTAGGCACCAGCTGACAGCAGCCCGGCGCCGAGCAGCGGCCAGCCACTGCCCACGCCATTGGCCAGCCGCGCCGCCAGGGCCACCGGCGAGCGCCCGCCGCGCAAGCGCGCGTACAGCGCCTCGGCACGGCGGATCTGCTCGCGGGTGGGCACCGAGCGCACCGACTCGTAACCGCTGATGCGGCCGTTCTCGTACACCGCCGTCACATAGGCGCTGACCCAGTAGAAATCGCCGTTCTTGGCGCGGTTCTTGACCACGCCCATCCACGGCTTGCCTTGCTTGATGGTGTCCCACATGTGCCCGAACACCGACGGCGGCATGTCGGGGTGGCGCACCAGGTTGTGCGGCTGGCCCACCAGTTCGTCGTAGGTGAAGCCGCTGATGGCCACGAAGGCGTCGTTGCAGTAGGTGATGCGGCTGCTCAGGTCGGTGGTGGAAATCAGCCGCTGCTCGTTTGGAAACGTTCTCTCACGTTCGGTGACGGGCAAATTCATGCGCATCGTTGGCGATCCCTTGCTTATCCAGATGAGTGGGAAAATCATCAAAGCAAGTAGAGGTTTAGCAGAAGGCCAGCACCGCAGCGGTCAAGTTTTGTAGGAAATTCGCTCGTCCTGACGGAACGTGGGTATTCAGCCTACGTTGAGCTGGCTCTTGAGCAGGTCGCGGAAGGTCTGGATCAAGGGTTCGCGGCTGCGGCCACGGCGGATGATCAGCGAAAACGGTGCCTGGTAGCCGAAGGTGGCCGGCGACAGCACGCGCAAATCGCCCTTGTCGACCCAGGCCTGGGCGTAATGCTCGGGCAGGTAGCCGATGTAGGCGCCGGAGAGAATCAGGATCAACTGCGCCTCCATGCTCTCCACCGTTGCCGCACTGTGCTTGAAGCCATGCCGGGCCAGCTCGGCCTGGCTCCAGTAGCCGCGCCCGACCATACGCTGCTGGGTGACCACCGGCTCCGGGATGCGCCGCTCGGCGAACAGCGGGTGGCGGCTGCTGCAGTACAGCCAGTGCTGCTCGCGGTACAGCGGCTGGTACAAAAGGCCGCTCATGCGCGACGAAAACGCGCCGATGGCGAGGTCCAGGCGGTTGTCCTGTACCCCCAGTTGCAGCTCGTAGGGACTGGACACCGACAGGTGCAGGTGCACCGCCGGGTGCTCCTGGCTGTAGGCGCCGATGGCCTCGGCCAAAGGCAGGGCGCGGTCGCCGACGGTGGAGTCGATCACCCCCAGGTTGAGGGTGCCGCGCAGTTCGCCCTTGAGCGCCGCCGCGTATTGCTCGAAGCCGTCCAGCTCGGCCAGCAGGCGCAGGGTCTCCTGATGGAACAGCTCGCCCTTGCTGGTCAGGCTGAAGCCGCCACGGCCACGGTGGCACAGCACGATGCCCAGGGCGCCTTCCAGCTGGCTCATGTAGGTGCTGATGGCCGAGGTGGACAGGTTGAGGTCGCGCTGGGCATTGGCGAAGCCCTGGTGGCGCACCACGCTGGCGAAGATGCGCAGCAGTTTCAGGTCGGGCAACGATGAAGCCATGGCGCGAGGGTCCGGCAGGGTGGAAATGCGCAGAGTCTAACGCGCTTGCCGGCCGATAGTTCAGAAATCTCTGAAGTAAGTTTTTGTCGGTAGCGATTCTTCCCCGGCACTACCTTGCGCAGACTGCGGCGAAATGTCCCTGCCCGCCGGCATTCGTCACAGTTCGAGGCGCGCGGCGGAACAGGTTCGAACAAACAGAACAATCGACCGACTGATGAGGCCCACCGTGGACAAGATTCTCCACCAACCACTGGGCGGCAACGAAATGCCGCGTTTCGGCGGCATCGCCACCATGCTTCGCCTTCCCCACCTGCAAAGCCCCGAGGGCCTGGACGCCGCCTTCATTGGCGTGCCGCTGGACATCGGTACCTCGCTGCGCTCGGGCACCCGCTTCGGCCCGCGGCAGATCCGCGCCGAATCGGTGATGATCCGCCCGTACAACATGGCCACCGGCGCCGCCCCGTTCGACTCGCTGTCGGTGGCCGATATCGGTGACGTGGCGATCAACACCTTCAACCTGCTGGACGCCGTGCGCATCATCGAAGAGGCCTACGACCAGATCGTCGAGCACAACGTGATCCCGATGACCCTGGGTGGCGACCACACCATCACCCTGCCGATCCTGCGTGCCCTGCACAAGAAACACGGCAAGATCGGCCTGGTGCACATCGATGCCCACGCCGACGTCAACGACCATATGTTCGGCGAGAAGATCGCCCACGGCACCACCTTCCGCCGCGCCGTGGAAGAGGGCCTGCTCGATTGCGAACGCGTGGTGCAGATCGGCCTGCGCGCCCAGGGCTACACCGCCGACGACTTCAACTGGAGCCGTCGCCAGGGCTTTCGCGTAGTACAGGCCGAAGAGTGCTGGCACAAGTCGCTGGAACCGCTGATGGCCGAAGTACGGGAAAAGGTCGGCGGCGGCCCGGTGTACCTGTCGTTCGACATCGACGGCATCGACCCGGCCTGGGCGCCTGGCACCGGCACCCCGGAAATCGGCGGCTTGACCACCATCCAGGCGATGGAGATCATCCGCGGCTGCCACGGCCTGGACCTGATCGGCTGTGACCTGGTCGAAGTCTCCCCACCTTACGACACCACCGGCAACACCTCGCTGCTGGGCGCCAACCTGCTGTTCGAAATGCTCTGCGTGCTGCCGGGCGTGGTGCGCCGCTGACGGCAGCGCCCTACCTGCTTTTTGTAGGAGCGGCCTCGTGTCGCGACGGGGCGCGAAGCGGCCCCAAGGCCTTAGCCTCATGCAAAATTGCCGGGGCTGCTGCGCAGCCCATCGCGACACAAGGCCGCTCCTACAGAAAACCCAGCTGCAACGACTTGCTTCACCCCGGCAGGAGCCATCCGGGAGGGCCATAGAGGCCCGCCAACACAAGACAGAGCCGTCGGGCGCCGTGACAAGCCCGGGCGGCCGATCTCGCCATAATAAAGATAATCGGGAGACCCCCAATGGCCTTGGACATCATCGTTGTACTGATCTATGCCGCCGGTATGCTTGCGTTGGGCTGGTACGGCATGCGGCGCGCGAAAACCCATGAAGACTACCTGGTGGCCGGGCGCAACCTCGGGCCTACCCTGTACATGGGCACCATGGCCACCACCGTGCTGGGCGGTGCCTCCACCGTCGGTACCGTGCGCCTGGGCTATGTGCATGGCATTTCCGGCTTCTGGCTGTGCGCGGCACTGGGCCTGGGCATCATCGCCCTGAACCTGTTCCTGGCCAAGCCGCTGCTGCGCCTGAAGATCTTCACCGTGACCCAGGTGCTGGAGCGCCGCTACAACCCCATGGCACGCCAGGCCAGCGCGGCGATCATGCTGGCCTACGCGCTGATGATCGGCGTCACCTCGACCCTGGCCATGGGCACCGTGCTGCAGGTGCTGCTGGATGTGCCGTTCTGGATGGCGTTGCTGTTCGGCGGCGGCGTGGTGGTGGTGTACTCGACCATCGGCGGCATGTGGTCGCTGACCCTGACCGACATCGTCCAGTTCGTGATCAAGACCGTGGGCCTGATGTTCATCCTGCTGCCGGTGTGCCTGTACAAGGCCGGCGGCTGGGACGCCCTGGTCACCAAGCTTCCAGCAGCCAGCTTCAGCTGGACCACCATCGGCTGGGACACCATCATCACCTACTTCCTGATCTACTTCTTCGGCATCCTGATCGGCCAGGACATCTGGCAGCGGGTATTCACCGCCCGTGACGAGAAGGTCTGCCAGCGTGCCGGCACCACCGCCGGCGTGTACTGCGTGCTGTATGGCCTGGCCTGCGCGATGATCGGCATGGCCGCCCATGTGCTGATGCCGGACCTTGCCAACCCCAACAATGCCTTCGCCGAAATGATCAAGGGCCAGTTGCCCGAGGGCATCCGTGGCCTGCTGATGGCCGCCGCCCTGGCCGCGATGATGTCCACCGCCAGCGCCGGCCTGCTGGCAGCGTCCACCACCCTGACCGAAGACCTGCTGCCCAAGCTGCGCGGCGGCAAGCAGTCGAGCCTGGGCATCAACCGCCTGTTCACCCTGCTTACCGGCCTGGTGGTGCTGGGCATCGCCCTGGCGGTGAACGATGTGATCAGCGCCCTGACCCTGGCCTACAACCTGCTGGTGGGCGGCATGCTGGTCCCGCTGATCGGCGCGATCTTCTGGAAGCGCGCCACCACCGCCGGGGCCATCGCCAGCATGTCGCTGGGCTTTGCCACCGCGCTGTTGTTCATGTTCAAGGATGGCCTGGATGCCAACACGCCGATCTACTACAGCCTGGCCATCGGCCTGGTGAGCTTCGTGGTGGTCAGCCTGGCTTCGCGCAAGCCGGCTGCGGCGGTTAACCTGGCCTGAGGGATAGCTGTGGCTGGACTGGCCTCATCGCCGGCAAGCCGGCTCCTACAGGTATTCGTGTAGGAGCCGGCTTGCCGGCGATGAGGCCCTCGGCAAAAACGCAAAAGGCCGCTGCATCGAAAAGATGCGGCGGCCTTTTTGCTTGCTCTGAATCAGCGGCGGCGCGGCTGGCGCTTGCGCTGTTCTTCGTCGCTGGGGATAGGCACCGGCTGCAGCGGTGGTGGCAGCAAGCCCAGGGCGACGGCAAGGTCGTGGAGCCAGTTGTACAGGTGTCGGTTCATAATGCCCCCTTGACGGGTCAGCCTCACGGTCAATCAATTCTGCGATGCTTCATACAGATCATAGTCCGATGTCCTGCATTGCGCATACGCCTGTTCTTACAGATAGGGGCGATTTTGACCCGGATCAAGCACTGGCCGCAGCTTCCGACGGTCGGTCAATCGTTTCGCTTTGTTGCAAGTCGATCCACGCCTGCAAATTCGCCCCGCGCATGCCCTGACGCCACATCAGCCAGGTGACCGCCTGATCGAAGGGCGCCTGCAAGCGATGGGCACGCACCCGGTCGCGGCCCGGCAGGCTGTCGAGCATCGACTGGGCCATCAGCGCCACCCCGGCCCCGGCGATCACACAGGCCAGCATGCTCTGGTAGGACTCGATTTCCATCACCCGGCCCATGGGCGTATGTGCATGGGCGTACCAGGCCTCCAGGCGCATGCGGTACGAGCAGCCCTGGCGGAAGGTGAACACCGCCTTGCCGGCGACGTCACGCGCAGTGCGTACCGGCGGGTGCTCGGGGCTGGTAATCAGCACCAGGGTTTCGTCGCATAGCGGCACGCCATCCAGGCCGGCCAGGCTGGGCGGGCCATCCACCAGCGCGGCATCGAGCTTGTGGCTGAGCAGCCCTTCGAGCAGTTCACCGCTGGGCGCGGCCTGCACTTGCAGGTTCACGGCCGGGTAAGCCTGGTGGTAGCGCGCCAGCAACCCGGGCAGGTGGATGGCCGCCGTGCTGTACATGGTGCCCAGCACAAAGTCACCCGCAGGCTGGCCGCCCTGCACCGCCGCCACCGCTTCGTCGCGCAGCGCCGACAGGCGGCTGGCGTAGTCGAGCAGCACCTTGCCGGCCGGCGATAACTGCAAGCGCTGGCGTTCACGCAGGAACAGCTCCACTCCCAGTTGCTCCTCGAGCTGGCGCAGGCGCGTGCTGAGGTTCGACGGCACCCGGTGCAGGCGCTCGGCGGCGCGGGTTACCGAGCCCTCCTCGGCCACGGCCTGGAAGATGCGCAGTTGGCTGAACTCCATAACATTCTCCAAAACAGAACAACTTGATCATCATTATTCAATTTTATTGAAAGTCAACTCGCCCTACCCTGCCATCCATCGCTCACCTTCGGCAGGAGACTCGCCATGCCCCCCTTCGTGCAACTGCTGGCCAGCGCCGTGGCCCTGATGATGGCCATGGGGATCGGCCGCTTCGCCCTCACCCCGCAATTGCCCCAGCTGATCGCCGAGGGCCAGTTCGACCTGACCGCCGGCGGCCTGATCGCTGCGGCCAACTACCTCGGTTACTTGCTGGGCGCGGTGGACGGCATGTTCGCCCGCAAGCCCGCCCAGGTGCGCCTGCGCCTGCATGGCGGGCTGTGGTTGTGCGTGCTGCTGACCCTGGCCTCGGCGGCGGCCGACGGGTTCTGGAGCCACTTGCTGCTGCGCTTCGGCACCGGCGTTGCCAGCGCCTGGGTGCTGGTGATGATCACCAGCCTCAGCCAGCAACTGGCCAATGCCCATGGCCGCCAGCGCCTGGGCGCCCAGGTGTTCGCCGGGCCCGGCGCCGGTATTGCGCTGACCGGCCTGCTGGCGCTGGCCGCTCACTTGCTGGGGCTTGGCTCTTCGGCACTGTGGCTGATCTACGGGGTGGCCGCGCTGGTGCTGCTGTTGGCCGTGCTGCCATGGCTGCCGCGGGCGATGGAAGCTGCACCGGCAGCAGCGGCAGTGCCCAACAACCCGACGCGAGGCAGCGGTATTGGCCGCCTGGGGCTAGTGTACGGTTTGTATGGCATCGGCTACATCTTGCCGGCCACCTTCCTGTCGCAGATGGCCAGCCAGCAGTTTCACGGCCAGTGGCAGGCCGATCTGTTCTGGCCGGCATTCGGTCTGGCGGCGGCCCTGGGCGTGGTGCTGGTGAGCCTGCGCAGGCCGGGCCGCACGTCCGGGTGGCTGACCATTACCTTGTGGCTGCAGGGCCTGGGGGTGCTGGCCTGCCTGTTGGGCGGCGGCATCGGGCTGGGGCTGGGTGTGTTGCTGTGCGGCGGGCCGTTTCTGGCTTGCATGCAGCTGGTGATGCAGCGCTCGCGGGAGCTGGCACCCCATGCCACCCAGCGTAATGCCGGGCTGCTGACCGCCTGCTTTGCCTTGGGGCAGTTGAGCGGGCCGCTGCTGGCGGCGTTGAGCAGCCATTTCAGTGGTGGTTTGCAGCCGGCACTGCTGCTGGCGGCTGCGGGCTTGGCGGTTGCCGGGGTGTTGGTGATCAGCGCCGGGGCCGGACGTGCCGAAGGCTGTGCCGGGCTGCAGCGGGTGGGTTGACCGGGCCGGCCCCTACTGATTTGACCAGCTACGTGGGAGCGGGCTTATGCGCGATTGGGCTGCTCGTTAACCCACTACCTTGCGCAATTGCTGGCGCAGCCACTGCTCGGCGCTGACCATGATCACACCGAGCAGCACCATCACCGCACCGATCACGAAGTTCAGGCTCAAGGGTTCATCCAGCAGCACCACGCCGAAGGTCACGCCGAACAGCGGGGTAATGAACGAAAACACCGCCAGGTTAGACGCCAGGTATTTGCGCAGCAGCCAGAACCAGGTCAGGTAGCTGATGAACGAAACCACAATGCCCTGGAACAGCACGCTGCCCACCGCCAGCGGGGTCAGGGTGAAGTCGCCGATCTGCCCGCTCAACAGGGCGATCAGCACCAACCCGGCAAAGCCCACCGCCAGTTGATAGAACAGCGTCAAGGTCGCCGGCGCCTCGGACAACCGCGAGCCGCGCACCACCACGGTGGTCGCGCCCCAGGCCAGGCCAGCAAGAATGGCCAATCCGTCGCCCAGCAACATTTTCCCGTCCAACTGATCCAGCGACACCCCGCCGGCAAAGGCCAGGGCAATGCCGGCAAAGGCCAGCAGTATGCCCAGCCACTGCAACAGCCGCAGGCGCTCGCTGGGCATCATGAAATGCAGCCCCAGCGCGGTGAAGATCGGCGCGGTGTAGAGGAACACCGACATGTGCGCCGCCGAGGTCAGCTTCAGGCCCTCGGCAATGAACAAGAACTCAAGGCCAAACAACGCACCGGCCAGCAACCCCGCGCGCCAGGTGCTGCCCACCTGCGCCCAGCCGCCGCGAAAACACACCAGCAGCCCCACCAGCACGGCTGCGATGCCGTTACGAAAGGCCGCCTGCATCACCGGCGCGATGTCGACCGCAGCCGACTTGATCAACACCTGCTGGCAGCCCCAGATCAGGCACAGCACCAGCATCACCTGCAGGGCAAAGGCGTCGGGGTTCTTGCGGGCCTCGCTCATGGGCGGGCCCCTTTTGCATGCTTGTTCATCGGCAAGGCTCGGCAGTCGAATGAAATTCAACCCCGATTATTCATGCCCCGGCCCTGCCAGCGCCACCTCTAGATGGCGCCACCGGCAATCTGCGCCTTGGCCGACACCTGTTCGAAGGTGGTTTCGTCCAGCCCGTCCTCCTGCTCGTCGAGCACATGGCGCGGGTGTTCGAAGCCAGGGATGCTGCTGTCGATCAGGCTGAGCAGGCGCGAACCGCGCTCGGTGAGCACGAAGTTCTCGCCGTTGCCGCCGTCCTCTTCGGGGCGGCTCTCGATGTAGCCGCGCTCGAACAACAGCTTTTCGTACTCGCAGGCACGGGTTTTCAGGTGGTCCAGATCACCCGGCGCCTCGCCTTTGGCGGCCAGTGCCGCGGCGTGCTGTTCGGCGTAGGGGCGCGGAGTGAAGCTGTGGCCGGCGCCGTTCTGTACTTCGTGCAACAAGCGCTCGATCAGGTCCCAGTCGTAGCTGCTCATGGAGCGGGCCTCCTGCTGTGGACGGATGGGGTACACAGGGTGTGGACCTGCGCGTGGCTCAAGGCGTTCCGCGAAATTTCGCCCGGCGTGGATTGCCCCCCATACCCGCTATGGCCTCAGCTGTTCTTCACCAGGTAGTTGATGAACAAGCGAAACAACTCGGCATTGCCGGCGATGCCCAGGCGCTGCCAGATGTTGTGCCGGTGCACCTTGACCGTACCCTCGGAGATACCCAGCTCGCGGGAGATCGACTGGCTGCTGTGGCCCTGCAAGATGAGCTTGGCCACATGCCGCTGGGTTTCGGTCAACTGGCCCTGAAGAATGTCGACGAAGGCGTCTTCCAGCTGGCTGTCCGAGTCCTGCGGGTCGGCCAGGTCGTCGCCATGGGCCAGGCGCAGGTGCTGGCTGAACACGGCCTCGACCACCGGCGTCAGCGCAGCCAGGCGCTGCGCCTCTGCGGCCGTGAACGCGCCCTTGTCCAGGCCGCGCATCAGCGAAAACACCAGCGCCGTGCGTGGCCGCACCGGCACGATGAAACCGATTTCCTCGATCAGGCTGCCGTGGTGCGACGACACGCAGGGGTGAATGTCGTGGGAGATGGAAAAGCCCGAAGCAAAGAAGCTGTCCGGCGCCAGCTCGCTCATGCGCCACAGGCCGGCGGGGTGGTGATTGGTGCAGGCCACGTAGAACGGGTCGAGCAAATAGCCGCCACGCAAATAGGCCTTGAGCGTGCGCTCGGTCACCCGTTGCTGGTAGCCGTCGTGCACCAGCAGCGCCGGCTGGTTGAAACGAAACAGGTAGGCGCAGCTCATGTCGAAGTCGACCACGGCCTTGAGCGCTGCGTCCACCGCCGGGCCCAGTGTGTCGCTGCCGATACTGGCGATGACCGCGCCCAGGCGGCTGGCGTTGTCGTTGTTCATAGGTGCGTGCCTGCGCAGGAGAAAGCCGTTGGCGGGCAGGCTGCCCGCCAACGGCATTGAACGACGCCGGGCCCGGTCAGTGCAACGGTGCCGCAGCCGGCAGCAGGCCTGCGTCTTGGTCCTGACGCCCCAGTTCGACGGCTTTGGGTACCGCCAGCCAGTAGGCCAACAGCATGCCCAGCAAGCCGCCACTGAGCTTGCCGAGGATCAGCGGGCCGATCAGGGTGGGCTGGAAGTTGGCCGAATAGGCCAGGTGGTCACCGAAAGTGAACGCCGCGCACACGGCGAAGGCGATCACCAGCACCTTGTCCTTGGGCGGCATGTCGGTCACCAGGCGGAACATTGCGAGGATGTTCGCCGAGGCCGCCAGCACCCCGGCCGCGCCCACAGGCGACAGGCCGACCTTGGCCGCCACCGACTCGATCGGCCGCGACAGGAAGCGCTTGATCAGGTAGACCATCGGGAACGCACCGCACAGCATGATGCCCACGTAACCTGCGATTTCCAGGGCGCGGAACTGGTCGGCCTTGTCGGCGATGATCGGCGCGAAGCCCCAACTGCCGAACACGGCGGTGAACGCCCCGGTGAAGTACTCGACGATAGAAGCCACCAGCACCAGGGTCACCGCCATGTACATCAACTGCCCGAGCTTGAGGAACAGGCGCACCATCAGGTTGGGGAAGTAGCGCAGCGCCGCGGCCAGGGCAATGCAGAACAGGATCAGCGGCGACAGGTTGCGCAGCAGGGTCGGCAAGGTGAAATGCAGGGCCTGGGTGGCGGCGCCGCTGGTGGCGATGTCCGGGCGCACGCCCAGGCCCATCAGCTGCATGCCCATGGCAATGGCAACGATACTGATCGGGATGCTCAGCAGCCCGGCCATGATCCCCAGGGCCATGTACTTGTGGTCGGCCTTGTTGAGCATGGCCAGCCCCACCGGAATGACGAAGATCACCGTCGAACCGCACTGAAAACCGGTGATCAGCCCGAGAATCCACCCTTCAGGGCTGCTCGACAGGGCCTGGGCCAGCTGGTAACCGCCAAGGTCGGAGGCGATGAAGATCGGCCCGGCGATACCGGCATCGGCGCCCATGGCGTTGAACAACGGGCCGATGAAGTGGCTGATGAAGCTGGAAATGAACGGAATGGCGGCCATGATGCCAGCCACCGGGATGAAGATCGGGCCAATGCTGTGCAGGCCGGCGGTGAACTCCTTGCCCAGCTCGGACTCGGCGTCGATGATCGAGGCAATGGCCCCGACCACGGCGCAGGCCATGATCACGTAAATGACGTAAGTGCCTATGTTTTCCATCTGCTGCCTCGTGTTGTTTGAGTTGGTGGGCAGAATCGAAAGGTATCGCTGATTGTTCTTGTGGTGTTCTGGTAGAGGGGCCGGCAGCTGGCTGCCGGCCGGGTGTCACATGGCGGTGTAGGCGTTATCGACGAACAGGTGCGAGCCACTGACGAAGCTCGACTCGTCGCTGGCCAGAAACAGCGCGGCACTGGCCACTTCGCCCGGGTCGCACAGGCGCCCCTGCATGGTCTTGATGGCCTCGTCAGAGGCATCGACCCCGTAGCCGCGCAGCAGGTCGAGCTCGCGCCGGCCATGGGCGGTGCCGATAAAGCCCGGGCAGATGGCATTGCTGCGGATGTGCTGGTCGCGGTACTCCACCGCCAGCGCGCGGGCGAACATGTGGCAGGCGCCCTTGGTGGTGCAATACAGCACCTCCATCGGCGTACCCACCACGGCAGAAATCGACGAGGTGCAGATCACGCTGCCGCCACCGGCGGCGAGCATGCCCGGCAGCACGGCCTTGGTCACCAGGAACATGCTCTTGACGTTGACGCTCATCAGGCGGTCCCACTCGGCCTCGCTGGTTTCGAGGAAGGGGCCGGCGGCAATGATGCCGGCGTGGTTCATCAGCACGGTGATCGGGCCAAAGTGCGCCTGGGCCTGGGTGACAGCGCGGTGCACCTGGTCGGCTACGGAAACGTCAGCGGCAACGAACAGCGCCTGGCCACCAGCGGCATTGATACGCGCGGCCACCGCTTCGCCCTGGCTGCTCGGCAGGTCGAGAATGACCACCTTGGCGCCTTCGGCGGCGAACAGTTCCGAGGCCGCCAGGCCGCAGCCACCGGCGCCGCCGGTAATCAGTGCCACCTTGCCTTTCAATCGGTCCATACCCTGTGCTCCTGGCTGTCATCAGCTGTTGTGGTTGTGGCCACATGCTGGAGCCAGGCAGCGGGAGGGTCCATATACCCCCGGGTATAGGTGTCGCAAACGGTGATGGGCAGCCCGTCGCCGACGCTGAACTTATCGCTTGATGCACTGCTCCACCGCGCATACCCACCGCCGGAGGTTCAACGGATGAAAACCCTGCTGCGTATCGCCTGCGCCGCCGCCCTGTGCAGCGCCTTGCCCGCCTGGGCCTGTACGCCGGAAGAAGCCACCCAGAAACGCGAGGAACTGGCCGGGCTGGTCAGCCAGCTGACCGAACAGAACCCGCAAAAAGCCAAGGAGATCAACGACGAGCTGCAGGGCATGGACCTGGGCACGGCGAGCAAGGACCTGCCCGACAAATGCCAGCTCATCGACAAGCGGATCAAAGAGCTGAAAGCAGCCGAGAAAAAGACCTGATGCCCTTCAGCGCCGCTGCCGGGCTTCCATGTACTGGCGCAGCAGCTGGTTGATGCGGGTCTGATAGCCGGCGCCCTGGGCCTTGAACCAGGCCAGCACGTCGCTGTCCAGGCGAATGGTCACGGTCTGCTTGGCGGGCAGGCGCAGTTCGGCGCGTTCGAAGAAGTCGTCGTCGAGTTCGGGGATGTCAGAAGTGTCGACCTGGTCGTTGACGGGCAGGTTGCGGTCATCGTCGGCTGATGGTTTGGGCATAGCGCATTACCTCACGTTCGGTGGCCCTGCGGGCAGAGATGATGCGAATCACATCGCCCTGCCGCTCGGTATAGACGACCACGCCGACCAGGGCATCGAGCCAGCCCATGGCGATCCAGCGGGTTTCGTCGTAAATGAACCGGTCATCTTCCAGTACCAGCATCGGGCGCTGGAACATTCTGGGTACATCATTGAAATCCAGGCCGTGCTTGCGAATGTTGAGACGGTTCTTGTCCTCGTCCCACTCAAACCGCATGGGGTTCTCGGCCGGGCCTCATGTATTTACAGATGTACATACGCTACTCCTCCTGACTGCGACATGCCAGAGCAGTCTGGAAGGTTTCGGACGATTTGCCCGGCGAAAATGCGCTTTCAGAAAAGAGCTACAACAGGCGGGGAACAACGTGATGACCCCCGCCACCGTTGCGGTGGCGGGGTACTGCAGGAAGAGGCTTACTCAGCCGCTGGCTTGCGCTTTTTCAGCGGTGCCAAACCATCGGCGCTGGCCAGCGGGGCGTTAGGCCGCGGCTTGGCCGTTGGCTTGCGCTTGGCTGCGGTTTTCTTGTCGCCGGTCTTCTTGTCGCCCTTTTTCTTCTTGCTACCAACAGCCTTGCCCGAGGCCTTGACCTTTTTCGGCCCGCTGTAGGTGCCTTTGACTTCCTTGATGACACGGCGCTCGAACTGCTGCTTGAGGTAGCGCTCGACGCTGGACATCAGGTTCCAGTCGTTGTGGGTGATCAGCGAGATGGCCAGGCCCTCGCCACCGGCACGGCCGGTGCGGCCGATACGGTGCACGTACTCGTCACCGCTGCGCGGCATGTCGAAGTTGATCACCAGGTCCAGGCCGTCGATGTCCAGGCCGCGGGCGGCGACGTCGGTGGCCACCAGCACCTTCGAGCCGCCTTCCTTGAAGCGGTCGATGGCTAGCTTGCGGTCTTTCTGGTCCTTGTCGCCGTGCAGCACGAAGGCCTTCACTTCCTTGGCCACCAGGTGACCGTAGATACGGTCGGCCATGGCGCGGTAGTTGGTGAAGATGATCGCCTTCTGGTAGGTCTCGTTGGCCAGCAGCCACTGGACGATCTGCTCTTTGTGCTGGTCGTGGTCGGCGGTGATGACCTGCTGGCGAGTGCCCTCGGCCAGTTGCGAGACGCTGTTGAGCATCAGGTGCTCAGGGTCTTTGAGTACCTTGCCGATGATGTCGCGCAGCGCCGCGCCACCGGTGGTGGCCGAGAACAGCAGGGTCTGCTCGCGGTTCTCGCACTCCTTGCACAGGCGCTCCATGTCTTCGGCAAAGCCCATGTCGAGCATGCGGTCGGCTTCGTCGAGCACCAGCACCTGCACGTGGGACAGGTCGAGGTTGCCGGCGTTGAGCTGCTCGAGCAGGCGGCCCGGGGTGCCGATCAGCACGTCTGGCACCTTGCGCAGCATTGCTGCTTGTTCCTTGAAGTCCTCACCGCCGGTAACCAGGCCCGACTTGATGTAGGTGAACTGCGAGAACAGCTTCACCTGCTTGAGGGTCTGCTGGGCCAGCTCGCGGGTCGGCAGCAGGATCAGCGCACGGATTTCCACGCTCGGGCCACTGCGGTCGACCAGGCGGTTGAGCATCGGCAGCACGAAGGCCGCGGTCTTGCCGCTGCCGGTCTGTGCCGTCACCCGCAGGTCACGCCCTTGCAGGGCCAGGGGAATGGCCGCTGCCTGCACCGGGGTCGGCTCGACAAATTTCAGCTCGGCCACGGCTTTGAGCAGGCGTTCGTGCAGGGCGAATTGGGAAAACACGGGGGTAACCTCGGGCAAGTGCAAAAATTCAAGTTGCATAGGGTAACGTTTTCCGTGGCCGGAGCCGAATTTCTTTTGGCAACTTTGCGCCGATCCGCGCTCTAATGCCGCTTCGTACCGCAATACAGACCGCTTTGAACATTTATGGACCTGCAACGATTCTGGCGTGACGCCTTCGACCTCTGGGGTACCCTGGACCAACACCCGCTGCTGCATGCCACCATCGGCCTGGTGGTATTGCTGTTGGTCTCGCTGCTGATCGGCCGGGTGACCCGTTTTCTGGTGCTGCACGCCAGCCGCCTGCTGGGCCGCCAGCCGGCGCTCAGGTGGCTGGACGACCTGCGCCACAACAAGGTGTTCCACCGCCTGGCACAGACCACCCCGTCGCTGGCGGTACAGTCGGGCCTGAAACTGGTGCCGGAGCTGTCCAGCACCGCCCAGCATTTTCTCGGCAACGTCGCCCTGGCGGTGACCCTGCTGTTCATGACCCGCGCGCTGTCCTGCCTGCTGGACGCGCTGCTGGACATCTACGCGCGCACCGAGCACGCCCGCACCCGCTCGATCAAGGGCTACATGCAGCTGGCCAAGATGATGCTGTGGATCTTCGCCGCCATCGTCATCGTCGCCACCCTGATCGACCGCTCGCCGCTGCTGTTGCTGTCGGGCCTGGGCGCCATGTCGGCGGTGCTGTTGTTGGTGTACAAGGACACCCTGCTGTCGTTCGTTGCCAGCGTGCAGTTGACCAGCAACGACATGCTGCATGTCGGCGACTGGATCGAGATGCCCCAGGCCGGCGCCGACGGCGATGTGGTGGACATCACCCTGCATACGGTGAAGGTGCAGAACTTCGACAAGACCATCGTCTCCATCCCCACCTGGCGCCTGATGAGCGAGTCATTCCGCAACTACCGCGGCATGCAGCAGTCCGGCGGGCGGCGCATCAAGCGCAGCCTGTTCATCGACGCCGCCGGTGTGCGCTTTCTCACCACTGAGGAAGAACAACGCCTGGGCCAGGTTCGCCTGCTCGGCGACTACCTGGCCGGCAAGCGCCAGGAGCTGCACGAATGGAACCAGGCCCAGGGCCACAACGCCGGGCTGTCGGCCAACCGCCGGCAACTGACCAACATCGGCACCTTCCGCGCCTTCGCCCTGGCGTACCTGAAAAACCACCCCAACGTGCACGCCAACATGACCTGCATGGTCCGCCAGCTGCAAACCACCGCCGAAGGCGTGCCGCTGGAGATCTACTGCTTCACCACCACCACGGTGTGGGCGGAGTACGAGCGCATTCAGGGGGATATCTTCGATTACCTGCTGGCGGTGTTGCCGGAGTTTGGGCTGAGCCTTTATCAGCAGCCCAGTGGCAATGACATGCGGGCGGGGTTGGCGGCTCGGGTTTCACATTCAGAGACGGCCTGACTCGAGGGCCCTATCGCCGGCAAGCCGGCTCCTACAGGCGAAAGGGCCTTCAGGTCAACGCGAGGCGGGCAACACCCTGCCCTGCCCGCCCAACCGGCTCATCCACACCGACGCCAAGATGATCCCGCCGCCAATGGCCAGCCGCCCCAGCGGCTCGTCCTGGTTCCAGATCAGCAGGTTCAGCAGCAACCCCACCGGCACATGCAGGTTGTTCATCACCGCTAGGGTGCCGCCGGAAACCAGGCACGCGCCCTTGTTCCACCAGTACAGCCCCAGCGCCGTCGGCACCAGCCCGAGGAACAGCAGCACCAGCCACTGGGTGTCGGTGCTCGGCAGGTGCTGGGCGTTGCCGAACAGCAGGAACGCCGGCAGTACCACCAGCAACGCGCCCAGGTAGAAGTAGCCAAAGCGCTTGTAGTGCGGCAGGTCGCTGGGGTAGCGGGCCACCAGGTGGCGGTACAGCACCTGCCCGGCGGCATAGGTGAAGTTGGCCAGTTGCAGCAGCAAAAAGCCGATGAAGAACTCGCCGGTGACGCTGTCGAAGCGGATTACCGCAGCCCCGGCCACCGCCACCAGCGCAGCCAGCAGCGCCCAGGGGTTGAAGCGGCGGTTCAGCGCGTCTTCGATCAGGGTCACGTGCAGCGGCGTGAGGATGGTGAACAGCAACACCTCCGGCACGGTCAGCACGCGGAAGCTCAGGTACAGGCACACGTAGGTGATGCCGTATTGCAGCGCGCCGATCAGCAGCATCGAGCGCATGAAGCGCGGCTCGACCTGGCGCCAGCGGGTCAGCGGCAGGAACACCAGCAGCGCCAGCACCACCCGGGCCAGCACGGCGAAGTAGCTGTCGACCTGGCCGGCCAGGTACTCACCGATCAGGTTGAAGGAAAACGCCTGGATCAGCGCGACGATTATCAGGTAGCCCATGGTTGCCTCTCGTGAATCAAGGCGGCGACCTTAGCGGGTGGGTTCGGGCAGTTCAACCATGAGGAATGTAAGGCTGTGCTGGCCTCATCGCCGGCAAGCCGGCTCCTACAGGTAAAGCGCTTGCTTCGAGCTCGCGCTGTTCCTGTAGGAGCCGGCTTGCCGGCGATGGGGCCGGTACAGCCATAAAAAAGCCCGGCCATGAAGGCCGGGCAGGTACACCCAAGGAGCAAAGAGGTGTCAGGGTTGGGAATTCGGGGAGCCTCAGGCCACCGCGGCCAGCTTGGCCTTGGCCTGGTTCAGGCCCTTCTCGTGGAAGTCGCCGCTCATGTTCAGGCCTTCGGCGTGGATGAAGTCCACGTCATGAATACCGATGAAGGCCATCACCTGGCGCAGGTAGGGTTCCTGGTGGTCGCTGGTGGCACCGGCGTGGATGCCGCCACGGGCGGTCAGCACGATGGCGCGCTTGCCGGCCAGCAGGCCCTGCGGCCCGGTGGGGGTGTACTTGAAGGTGATGCCGGCGCGCAGCACGTGGTCCAGCCAGGCCTTGAGGGTGCTGGGGATGGTGAAGTTGTACATCGGTGCGGCCATCACCAGCACGTCGGCGGCCAGCAGTTCATCGGTGAGTTCGTTGGAACGGGCCAGGGCTTCGAGCTCTGCGGCGCTACGCTGTTCTTCAGGCTTCATCCAGCCACCGAGCAGGTTGGCGTCCAGGTGCGGCACCGGGTTGACGGCCAGGTCGCGGACGGTGATCTGATCAGCCGGGTGAGCGGCCTGCCACTGCTCGATGAAGTCGCGGGTCAGTTGACGGGAAACGGAATCCTGCTGGCGGGCGCTGCTTTCGATGATCAGTACGCGGGACATGGGGTGCCTCCATCGGCGGTAAAGGGTTGCGATTCGATGGAGGTGAGATTAAATGTTGACCTATCGATAAAAAAGCGTAAAAAGTGGGATCAATCTATCGATTTATCCGTTTATTCCGCTTTGCAGTCCAGGTCGATGCGCAGCTTGATGATCTGCCGGTTGAACTTGGCGGTCACATCCACGCTTTTGCCGGCCGGCACGTTGACCCGGCGCACCCGCGGGGCCTCGGGGCCGTTGCGAAAGCTCACCCGGCACGCCGCCGGCACCTGGCCGTAGTTGTTCAGGGTGATCGCACCAATGTCATAGGCCGTGTCGTAGGCGGTGTAGTCCAGCTTTACACCGTCCACCTGCTTTTGCACATCGATGGGGTAGGCCATGGCCGTGAAGGGCAGGCACAGCAGCAAGGCCACACAACATTTCTTCATAGCGCGCTCTCCTTGAGAAGAGCGCAGCTTAGGACAACAGGAGCCATAGATGAAAGCGCCGCGCGTAACCCTGGATCAGTGGCGAACCCTGCAGGCAGTGGTCGACCATGGCGGGTTCGCCCAGGCCGCCGAGGCGCTGCACCGCTCGCAGTCGTCGGTGAGCTACACCGTGGCACGCATGCAGGAGCAGCTGGGGGTGCCGCTGCTGCGCATCGACGGGCGCAAGGCGGTGCTAACCGAAGCGGGTAATGTGCTGCTGCGCCGCTCGCGGCACCTGGTCAAGCAGGCCAGCCAGCTCGAAGACCTGGCCCACCACATGGAGCAGGGCTGGGAGGCCGAGGTGCGCCTGGTGGTCGACGCCGCCTACCCCAGCGCCCGCCTGGTGCGTGCGCTGGCCGCGTTCATGCCGCAAAGCCGCGGCTGCCGGGTGCGCCTGCGTGAAGAAGTGCTCTCTGGCGTGGAAGAAGTGATGCACGAAGGTATCGCTGACCTTGCCATCAGCAGCTACAGCATCGGTGGCTACCTGGGGGCCGAGCTCAGTGCCGTGGAGTTCGTCGCCGTCGCCCACCCCGAACACAGCCTGCACCGCCTGGGCCGCGAGCTGACCTTCCAGGACCTGGAAAGCCAGCTGCAGGTGGTGATCCGCGACTCTGGCCGCGCGCAGCCACGCGACGTCGGCTGGCTGGGCGCCGAACAGCGCTGGACCGTCGGCAGCCTGGGCACCGCTGCGACCTTCGTCAGCAGCGGCCTGGGCTTTGCCTGGCTGCCCCGGCACATGATCGAGCGTGAGCTGAGCGATGGCGTGCTAAAGCCCCTGCCGCTGGATCAGGGTGGCAGCCGCCACCCGCTGTTCTACCTTTATTCGAGCAAGGAAAAGACCCTGGGCCCGGCCACGCAGATCCTCATCGACCTGCTGCGCAACTTCGACACCGCACCGCTGGACGTGCCCTTCGCAGCCCCCCCGCAAGCCTGAGAGGACCGCGCCCATGGCCTGTTTCGAACACGACGGATGCCAGTTGCATTACGAGGTGCACGGCCAGGGCGAACCCCTGGTGCTGCTGCACGGGCTGGGCTCGAGCAGCCAGGACTGGGAACTGCAGATCAATGAATTCGCCCGCCACTACCGGGTGATCCTCATGGACATCCGCGGCCACGGCCAGTCCTCCAAGCCGCGCAAGGGCTACCGCATCAAGACCTTCAGCCAGGACCTGCTGGCCCTGCTCTACCACCTGGGCACCGGCCCCGTGCACTTCGTCGGCCTGTCCATGGGCGGCATGGTCGGCTTTCAGTTCGCCGTCGACCACCCCACCTGGCTGCGCAGCCTGTGCATCGTCAACAGCGCCCCCGAAGTCAAGCGCCGCACGCGCAGCGACTGGCTGTGGTGGCTCAAGCGCTGGGGCCTGGCGCGCCTGCTCAGCGTCGAGACCGTGGGCAAGGGCCTGGCTGCAAGGCTGTTCCCCAAGCCTGAACAGGCCGAACTGCGGCGCAAGATGGCCGAGCGCTGGGCGCGCAACGACAAGCGTGCGTATTTGAAAAGCTTCGACGCCATCGTCGACTGGGGCGTGCAGGAACGCATCGGGCAGATCCGCTGTCCCACGCTGGTGGTGGCGGCCGACCATGATTACACACCGATACAACTGAAAGAGCGCTACGTGGCGCTGATGCCCAACGCCAGGCTGGCGGTGATCGACGATTCGCGGCACGCTACGCCCCTGGACCAACCCGAGGTCTTCAACCTCACCGTGCTGCAGTTCCTCGCAGCCGCTTCCACCCCTCAAGGATCTTTGAGCCCATGCTGAAAAAACTCCTGCTCACCGCCTGCTCGGTCGCCTTCGCCACCAGCGTCATGGCCTCCGACAAGACCCCGCACGTGCTGCTCGATACCAGCTTCGGCCAGGTCGAGATCGAACTGAACGCGGAAAAGGCGCCGATCAGTACGAAGAATTTCCTGGCATACGTCGACAGCGGTTTCTACAACAATACGATCTTCCACCGGGTGATCCCGGGCTTCATGGTCCAGGGCGGCGGCTTCACCGAGCAGATGGTGCAAAAGCCTACCCAGGACCCGATCCGCAACGAGGCCAGCAATGGCCTGCAGAACACCCGCGGCACGTTGTCCATGGCCCGTACCTCCGACCCGAACTCGGCCACCAGCCAGTTCTTCATCAACGTGGCCGACAACGACTTCCTCAACCCGGGCCGCGACCGTGGCTATGCGGTGTTCGGCAAGGTTACCAAGGGCATGGAAGTGGTCGACCAGATCGTCAACTCGCCCACTACCGTGAAAAAGGGCATGCGTGACGTACCGGCCGACCCGGTGTTCATCAAGTCAGCCAAACGCATCGACTGACCGCAAGGCTTCACAGGGACGTGAAACCGCCTGAGGGTCGGATGAAACAGGAGTTTGCAAACCCATGCTGTACCGTCGTTTCGAGCAGTTGATCGACATCTTCCGCGAGGCGCCCACCGAGGCGCCCCCTGGCAAAGTCTGGCCCTTCTATATCTATTACCTGCGCCAGGTCTGGCCGAGCTTTCTCGCCCTGCTGATCGTCGGGCTGTTCGCCTCGCTGATCGAGGTGGCGATGTTCAGCTACCTGAGCCGCATCATCGACCTGGCCCAGGGCACCCCCAACGCCAACTTCTTCAGCGACCACGCCGGCGAGCTGGCCTGGATGCTGGTGGTGGTCCTGCTGCTGCGGCCACTGTTCTTCGGCCTGCACGACCTGCTGGTGCACCAGACCATCAGCCCCGGCATGACCAGCCTGATCCGCTGGCAAAACCACACCTACGTGCTCAAGCAGAGCCTGAACTTCTTCCAGAGCGACTTCGCCGGGCGTATTGCCCAGCGCATCATGCAAACCGGCAACTCGCTGCGCGATTCGGCGGTGCAGGCGGTCGACGCGCTGTGGCACGTACTGATCTACGCCATCAGCTCGCTGGTGCTGTTCGCCGAGGCCGACTGGCGGCTGATGCTGCCGCTGCTGGTGTGGATCGGCTGCTACATCGCCTCGCTGTACTACTTCGTACCCCGGGTGAAGGAGCGTTCGGTGGTTTCGTCCGACGCCCGCTCCAAGCTGATGGGGCGCATCGTCGATGGCTACACCAACATCGCCACCCTCAAGCTGTTCGCCCACACCGACCATGAACAGCACTACGCCCGCGAAGCCATTCGCGAGCAGACCGAAAAAACCCAGCTGGCCGCGCGGGTGGTCACCAGCATGGACGTGGTCATCACCACCCTCAACGGCCTGCTGGTGGTCAGTACCACCGGCCTTGCCCTGTGGCTGTGGAGCCAGTCGCTGATCAGCGTCGGCGCCATCGCCCTGGCCACCGGCCTGGTGATCCGCATCGTCAACATGTCGGGCTGGATCATGTGGGTGGTCAACGGCATCTTCGAGAACATCGGCATGGTCCAGGACGGCCTGCAGACCATCGCCCAGCCGGTCACCGTCAGCGACAAGCCCAACGCGCAGCCACTCAAGGTCAGCCGTGGCGCCGTGCACTTCGAGCATGTCGATTTCCACTACGGCAAGGGCAGCAAGGTGATCGATGCGCTGAACCTGGACATCCGCCCCGGCGAGAAGATCGGCCTGATCGGCCCGTCCGGCGCCGGCAAGTCGACCCTGGTCAACCTGCTGCTGCGCCTGTACGACGTTGACAGCGGGCGCATCCTGATCGACGGGCAGAACATCGCCGAGGTCAACCAGGCCAGCCTGCGCGCGCAGATCGGCATGATCACCCAGGACACTTCGCTGCTGCACCGTTCTATCCGCGACAACCTGTTGTACGGGCGCCCCGATGCCAGCGAAGAGGAAGTCTGGGAGGCGGTGCGCCGGGCCCGCGCCGACGAGTTCATCCCACAGTTGTCCGACGCCCAGGGCCGTACCGGCTTCGATGCCCATGTGGGTGAACGCGGGGTCAAGCTGTCGGGCGGCCAGCGCCAGCGCATCGCCATCGCCCGGGTGCTGCTGAAGAACGCGCCGATCCTGATCATGGACGAAGCCACCTCGGCGCTGGACTCGGAGGTCGAAGCCGCCATCCAGGAGAGCCTCGAAACCCTGATGCAGGGCAAGACGGTGATCGCCATCGCCCACCGCCTGTCCACCATCGCCCGCATGGACCGCCTGGTGGTGCTGGACAAAGGCCATATCGTCGAAAGCGGCAGCCACGCCGAACTGCTCGCCCAGCGTGGGCTCTATGCACGTTTGTGGCACCACCAGACCGGCGGTTTCGTCGGCGTAGATTGACCCCTTTCTCCCCCTCAAGCCAACGCCCGCCTCGCCGATAACCAGTTGTCGTACAACAACTAAATGGCCCTGAAGGGCCGGCGAGGTGGTAATGCTTTTACGCCAATGGAGTATCGCGCCCCGGGCTACATCGGGGTTTGCATGCATCGCACTGATGGTGGCCCTGCTGGGCCTGTTCTCCCTCGCCAAGATGGAGGACATCCGCGACTCGGCCACGGCCATGGAGAAGGACTGGGTGCCGAGCATCCGCATCGTCGACACCATCCGCGAGAACATGCTGCGCATCCGCACCATCTCGCTACGTGTGGCGCTGGACCCGAACCCGGCCAACGTCGACACCTACGTCGGCCAGTACGATGCCCGCAACAAGGTCCTGATGCAGAACATCAAGGACTACGAGGCGTTCATCGACACCCCGGAAGAAACCCGCATTTACCAGCAGTTCCAGCGCGATTTCGCGGTGTACCAGAAAGGCATGGCCGACTCCTTCGCCCTGGCCCGGCGCGGCGACACCGCAGCCCTGCACAAGCTGGTGCTGGTGGACATGAAGCCGGTGGTCGACGGCACCGGCGCGCAGCTGGCCGAGCTGGGCGACCTGTACGGCAAGGGCATCGAGCGTGAGGGCAACCTGTCGGCCGAACGCTACGAGCAATCCCGTGCCATCGTCATCGGCGTGATCCTGCTGGCTGCACTGTTCACCGTGGCGCTGGCCTGGCTGCTTACCCGCAGTATCGTGCAACCGCTCAAAGACGCGGTACTGGCGGCCAAACAGGTGGCCGAAGGCAACCTCAGCAACGCCATCGTCGCCAGCGGCAATGACGAAGTGAGCCAGTTGCAGCACTCGCTGGCGCAGATGCGCGACCGCCTGCGCGACACCTTGCGCGAAATCTCCGGCTCGTCCACTCAGTTGGCCGCCGCCTCCGAAGAGCTGCACGCGGTCACCGAAGAGGCCGGGCGCGGCATCACCCGCCAGCACGACGAAATCGAGCAGGCCGCCACCGCAGTCAACGAAATGAGCGCGGCGGTGGATGAAGTGGCGCGCAATGCCGTGTCCACATCCGAAGCCTCGCGAGCTTCCACCCAATCGGCGCAACAGGGCCAGGCCCGGGTGTCGCAGACCATCGAGGCCATCAGCGACCTGGCCGAAGAAGTCACCGCCTCGGCGTCGCTGGTGGAGCAGTTGGCCGAGCAGTCCCAGGAAGTGGGCAAGGTGCTGGACGTGATCCGCGCCATCGCCGAGCAGACCAACCTGCTGGCGCTCAACGCCGCCATCGAGGCTGCCCGTGCCGGCGAGTCCGGGCGCGGCTTTGCCGTGGTCGCCGACGAGGTACGCGCACTGGCGCACCGCACGCAGAACTCCACCCAGGAAATCGAGCAGATGGTCACCCTGATGCGCACCGGCGCCAGCCAGGCGCTGAGCGCCATGCAAACCAGCAGCAGCCGGGCACGCAACACCCAGGAACTGGCCCAGAGCGCCGGGCACGCCCTGCAGGAAATCACCTCGGGGATCAGCGAGATGTACGAGCGCAACCTGGTCATCGCCAGCGCCGCCGAAGAGCAGGCCCAGGTGGCCCGCGAGGTGGACCGCAACCTCACCAACATCCGCGACCTGTCGGTGCAAAGCGCCACCGGGGCGCAGCAGACCAACGCCTCGAGCCAGGAGCTGTCGCGCCTGGCCAGCGGGCTGAACGGGCTGGTGAAGCGCTTCACGCTGTAGCCACACATCCCCTGTAGGAGCCGGCTTGCCGGCGATGAGGCCAGGCCTGCAAACCTGGCTTCAGGGCTGTGCTGTGGCTTATGGCCCTATCGCCGGCAAGCCGGCTCCTACAGGGTGCATCGATGGGACTCAGCCCTTGCGATAGGGCAACGCCGTGCACGCCTGCTCGGCATACGCCCGCACTCCCTCCCGCTCTTGCGCCAGAAAATCCTCCACTGCCCGGCGCAGCCCCGGGTGCAGCAGGTAATGCCATGAGCGCGTGATCACCGGCTCAAAGCCGCGGATCAGCTTGTGCTCGCCCTGCGCCCCGGCGTCAAAGCGCTGCAGGCCCTCGGCGATGGCAAAGTCCATGCCCTGGTAGAAGCAGGTTTCAAAATGCAGCCGGTCGAATTCGTCCAGGCAGCCCCAGTAGCGGCCATACAAACTGTCACCGCCCACCAGGCTCAAGGCCATGGCCACCTCGCGCCCGTGCTGACTGGCAATCACCACCCGCAGCGCCTCGGGCATGCGCTCGGCCAGCAGGCTGAAGAACTCGCGGGTGAGGTAGGGCGCGCGGCGGCGTACGGCATAGGTGTTGGCGTAGCACAGGTAAACGAAGTCCCACTGCGCCTCGCTCAGCTCGTCCCCCCGGTACCAGGCGAAGTCGATGCCCTGTCCCGCCACCTGCTCGCGCTCCTTGCGCATCTGCTTGCGCTTGCGCGAGCTGAGGGTATCGAGAAAATCCTGAAAGTCCCGGTAGCCACGGTTTTGCCAATGGAACTGGCAACCCAGCCGCTCCATCCAGCCGGGCAGGCCGGCTATGGCGTCATCCAGCGCGCTGTCGGTGAAGTTGATATGGGCGCCGGACAACCCGCCCTTGCCCAGGTATTCAGGCATGGCCTGCAACAGCAACAGGCCGTCGGCCGGGTCGTCGCACAGCAGGCGCGGCCCGCTGACCGGGCTGAACGGCACCGCCCCCAGCAGCTTGGGGTAGTAGGCGATGCCGGCACGCTCGCAGGCGTCGGCCCAGCCATGGTCGAACACGTACTCGCCGAACGAATGCCATTTGCGGTAGGCCGGCAGCAACGCACGCACCTGGCCGTCACGCTCCAGCACCAGGTGTTCGGCCGCCCAGCCGGTGTTCGGGGTGACGCTGCCACTGTCCTCCATGGCGCAGAGGAAGGCATGGCGCAAAAACGGCTGGCCCTCAGGCACCAGGGCATCCCAGGTGCTGGCCGGCAGGTCGCGCAGGTGGGCAATGCTGTGCAGGCTGATCACGGTGGCGGCTCGCTTGAAAGAAGAACGCCAGTATTGCCAAAGCGCGCCAGACACTCAAATGACAGCCCGTTTACTACCCCCTTTCTTAACCGCAGTGCCACTGTTTAGACATTATTCTGTCATCCACCCCCGCAATACTTGCGCCTGTTTTCCGAAACCCCAGAACCTGTCTATTCAGGCCCTTTCCGAAGACATGCCAACTCGGGGGCGAGCGCTTTAGCCTCCCCCAACCTTTCCAACAGGGAGAACGTTATGCGTCTTGTTTCCACACTTACCGGAGTGAGCCTCACCGGCATGATGCTGGCTCTGAGTACTCCGGCCAGTGCCGCGGTCGACGCCAAGCTGCTCGAAATGCTCCGCGCCAACGGCTCGATCAACCAGGCGCAGTACACCGAACTGCAAGGCGACCTGGCAGCAGAAACCAAGGAAAAGGCCGCTCAAAAAGCTCAGTCCGACCGCATGAGCTCCTTCGAACAGAAAGTGGCATGGGCCGCCAAGACCCAGATCAAGGGTGATGTGCGCCTGCGTTACGAAGACGTCAACGTTGAAGACCCGAACAACAACAGCAAGAACCAGGACCGTCAGCGCGTACGTGCCCGCGTTGGTTTCTACAGCGAGATCAACCCGCAAGTAGACGCTGGCATTCGTATCGCCACTGGCGGCAACAACGGTGATCGTCGTTCCACCAACGTGAGCCTGGAGAACTACTTCGACAAGAAGAACCTGTGGGTCGACCTGGCCTACCTGGACTGGCACCCGACCGCCGTCCCGAACCTGCACATCATCGGCGGCAAGATGGCGCAGCCCTGGGTGAGCATGGGCGACATCATCTGGGATAGCGACATCAACCCAGAAGGCGTGGCGCTCACCTACAAGACCAACCTGGGCCCAGCCGAAGTATTCGGTAGCGCCGGTCAGTACACCCTGCAGGACAACGTCGACGGCGACGGCGTGCAGTACAAGCACGACGCACAGCTGTACCACGCTCAGTTGGGCGCCAAGTTCAACGCAGCCGACACTGTGAAAGTCACCGTCGGCGGCAGCATCTACGGCTACGACAACGACAAGGAATCGACCCTGCTGCGTTCGCTGGGTAACACCACCAACGAATTCAACCTGGTTGAAGGCTTCGGTCAGATCGACTTCACCGGCTTCGCCATCCCGCTGTCGGCCTACGGCCAGATGGTCAAGAACACCGAGAGCACCGATGGCAAGGACAAAGCCTGGCTGGCTGGTGTGAAGACCAAGCTCGGCGCCTGGAGCCTGGACTACAACTACCGCGACGTGCAGCGTAACGCTGTGGTGAGCCTGTTCACCGACTCCGACTTCGGCAACGGCTTCACCGGCTCGCGCGGCCACAAGTTCAAGGTCGGTTACGAAATCGACAAGAACTTCTCGTTGGGCGCGGCCTACCTGATGGCCAAGACCGACTACTCCAACCTGCCGAACAGCGATGCCGACGTCGACACGCTGCAGCTGGATCTGGAAGCCAAGTTCTAAGCAACACCCTCCTCTGCTTCACTCTGAGGCAGGAAATGCTGACCCCATCCAGCATTTCCTGCCTTTTTTTTTGCACGCCTGAAAAGCAATCGCCGGCAAGCCGGCTCCTACAGGAATCGCGTCCGTCTGTAGGAGCCGGCTTGCCGGCGATGAGGCCCGACCAGGCGCCGAAAAACGTCAGTGCTTGCGCAGAATCACGCTACCAATCGAATACCCCGCCCCGAACGAGCTGAGCACCGCCACCGAGCCTTCGGCCAGGTCATCCTGGTACAGGTGGAAGGCAATTACCGAACCTGCCGAACTGGTGTTGGCGTAACGGTCCAGGATCACCGGTGCCTCTTCTTCATTCACCTCACGCCCCAGCAGCTTCTTGACGATCAGGTGGTTCATGCTGAGGTTGGCCTGGTGCAGCCAGAAGCGCTTGACGTCCGACGCCTGCAAATCGTTCTCGCCCAGGTGCTCGTCGATCAGTTTGGCGACCATCGGGCAGACTTCCTTGAACACCTTGCGGCCTTCTTGCACGAACAGCTTGTCGCGGGCACCTTCGCCTTCCTCCGCCGCGCGGTTGAGGAAGCCGAAGTTGTTGCGGATGTTGTTGGAGAACACCGTCGCCAGCTTGGTGCTGACAATGTCGAACTGGTGCTTGGAGGTGGCAAGATCAGCGCGCTCCACCAGCACGGCAGTGGCGGCGTCACCGAAGATGAAGTGGCTGTCGCGGTCGCGGAAATTCAGGTGGCCGGTGCAGATCTCCGGGCTGACCACCAGCACCGAACGGGCCTGGCCCAGCTGCACGCTGTTAGCGGCGGTCTGGATGCCGAAGGTGGCCGACGAGCAGGCCACGTTCATGTCGAAGGCAAAGCCTTCGATGCCCAGCGCCTGCTGTACTTCGATGGCGATGGCCGGGTACGGGCGCTGCAGGTTGGAGCAAGCCACCAGCACGCCGTCGACATCGGCGGCGGTGCGGCCAGCGCGCTCCAGAGCCTGGCGGGCGGCAGCCACGCCCATTTCGCAGAGGATCGATTGCTCGTCGTTGCCGCGCTCGGGCAGGCGCGGCTTCATGCGCTGCGGGTCGAGGATGCCGGCCTTGTCCATGACGAAGCGGCTCTTGATGCCCGAGGCTTTTTCAATGAAGGCCGCATCGGACAGCGGCGCCGCTTCGATTTCGCCGCGCTCGATGGCGGCGGCGTTGTCCTGGTTGAACTGCTGCGACCAGGTGTTGAAGGAGGCCACCAGTTCTTCGTTGGAGATACTTTGGGCCGGGGTATACAGGCCGGTGCCGCTGATCACGACGTTATGCACGGTCGTTCCTCTGGTCAGAGGCCATCGCCACGCGGCGCTGGCCGGGAAAAGGGCAACATAATGGCACCTTGGTGCCAACTCAAAGGCGAGGGCTTTGCCCTCGATCGCAGGCAAGCCTGCTCCTACATGAATACGCGTTTCCACTGTAGGAGCAGGCTTGCCTGCGATGGGCCGCAAAGCGGCCCAAATTCCGCCAAGTTTGCCACAAGTCGAGGGCGTTAGGCTTCCACCTGACTCCACTGCTTGCTCAGGCGTTTGTCGGAAACCGCCACCTTGGTGCCCAACTGCTGGGCGAACAACGACACCCGGTATTCCTCCAGCAGCCAGCGGTACAGGGCCAGTTGCTCGTCACGCTTGCCCTCCTGGGCATGCTTGTCGGCGCGGGCCTTGTATTGCGCCCAGCAGTTGTTCAGCTCGGCGCTCCACACCCGGTCCTTCTGCACCTGCGAGCCAAGTTTCTCCAGGCGCAGTTCCACTGCTTTAAGGTAGCGCGGCAGCTCCTTGAGCCAGGTGCCCGGGGTTTCGCGCACAAAGCCCGGGTACACCAGGTTGGCCAGTTGCTGCTTGATATCGTTCAGCGCCACGGCCTGGCTAAGGTCGATCTTGCCCTTGAAGCGCTTTTGCAGGCCATGCCACAGCTTGAGCACTTCAAGCGTAAGGCGGGCCAGGCGCTCGGCATGTTCAGCCCAGTCGCCGCGCTTGCGCTCGGCCAGCGAAGCCAGGCCGGCGCCGTCGCGCGGCAGCGGGTCTTCACCTTCCAGCACGCAGCTGTCCAGGCTGGCCAGCAGAATGTCTTCGACCAACGCATCGACCCGGCCCAGCTCGCGGTACAGCAGGCCCAGCTCGGTCAGCCCCGGCAGCTTGCTGCGCAGAAACTTGGCCGGCTCCGCCAGCTGTTGCAGCAGCAGGCGCTGCAAGGCGCGGCGGTGCTGGAATTCGGCCTCGGCCTGGGTGGAGAAACGCCCCTCGCGCACCGTGCCGTTTTCTTCGACCAGTGCCGGGTAGACGGTCATCGACAGCCCGGCGATCTTCTGCTGGGCGGTCTGCGCCACCTCGGTGAAGGCCTTGGCCTGCACCGGCTGGTCGGCCTTTTCGCTGCGCGGCATCGCCAGCGCTGCCTGGCTGGCGGCAGCAAAGCGTGCGGTCAGCTCGGCCAGGTCACGGCCTTCACCCAGGAACTTGCCCTGGCCGTCGACCACCTCGATGTTCATCCGCAGGTGCCCTTCTACCAGCGAGGCGGCTTCGGCCCAGGCCTCGTCGGACACCCGCGCGCCGGTCATGCGCAGCAGTTCCTGGCCCAGGGCCTGGGGCAGCGCGCCCTGGGCGAAACTCATGCGCGACAGCGCCGCCTTGACGAAGTCCGGCACCGGCACGAAGTTCTTGCGCAGGGCCTTGGGCAGGTTGCGCACCAGGGCGATGCACTTGGCCTCCAGCAGCCCCGGCACCAGCCATTCCAGGCGCTCGCCCGGCAGGTTCGGCAACAGTGGGGCCGGTACCCGCACGGTCACGCCGTCGCGCGGGTGGTTGGGCTCGAAGTGGTAGCTCAGCGACAGGCGCAGCTCGCCCACCTGCAGGTGGTCGGGATACTGCGCGGCGGTGACCTCGCTGGCCTCGCGGGCCAGCACGTCTTCTTCGCGCATGATCAGCAGATTGGCGTCTTTCTGGCTGGTGGTGCGGTACCAGCTGTCGAAGGTCGCGGTCTGGTGGATCTCTTCGGGCAGGCGCGCCTCGTAGAAGGCGTACAGGGTTTCTTCATCGGCGAGGATGTCGCGCCGGCGCGCCTTGGCTTCCAGTTCGTCGAGCTGTTCGAGCAGGCGTTTGTTGGCTGCCAGGCACTTGGCCCGGGACTGGATTTCACCGCCCACCAGAGCCTCGCGGATGAACAGCTCGCGGGAGGTAGCCGGGTCGATCGGGCCATAGTGCACCGGGCGGCGGCCCACCAGGATCAGCCCGTACAGGGTGATCTGCTCGTAAGCCACCACCTGGCCGCGCTTCTTCTCCCAGTGCGGCTCGAAGTGATTTTTCTTGATCAGGTGGCCGGCCAGCGGCTCGATCCAGTCCGGTTCGATTTTCGCCACCATGCGCGCGTACAGCTTGGTGGTTTCCACCAGTTCTGCGGTCATCACCCACTGCGGGCGCTTGCGGCCGATGCCCGACGAAGGGTGCACCCAGAACCTGCGCTGGCGCGCGCCCTGGTAGTCGCCTTCTTCAGTCTTTTGGCCGATCTGGCTGAGCAGGCCGCTGAGGATGGCCTTGTGCATGCGCAGGTAGTCGCACGGCTCTTTATTGACCGCCAGTTGCAGCTCGCGGCAGATCAGCGACAGCTGGCGGTGCGCATCGCGCCATTCGCGCAGGCGCAGGTAGTTGAGGAAGTTCTTGCGGCACCAGTTGCGCAGGGGGCTGGCGGTCAGCGCCTGGCGCTGTTCCTCGAAGCCGCGCCACAGGTTCACCAGGGCGGCGAAGTCCGAGTCGACGTCCTTCCATTGCGCATGGGCCTGGTCGGCGGCCTGCTGGCGCTCCGGCGGGCGCTCGCGGGGGTCTTGCACCGACAGGGCACTGGCGACGATCAGCACTTCCTGCAGGCTGCCCTGGCGCGCGCCTTCGAGCAGCATGCGGCCCATGCGCGGGTCGATCGGCAGGCGTGCCAGCTGGCGGCCCAGCGGGGTGAGCTGGTTTTCGCGGTTGACCGCCGACAGCTCCTGCAGCAGGTTGAAGCCGTCGCTGATAGCCTTGCCATCCGGCGGCTCGATGAACGGGAAGGCATCGATGGCGCCCAGGCGCAGGTGCAGCATCTGCAGGATCACCGCCGCCAGGTTGGTGCGCAGGATCTCCGGGTCGGTGAACGCCGGGCGCCCGTTGAAGTCGTCCTCGCTGTACAGGCGGATGCAGATGCCCGGCTCGACCCGGCCGCAACGGCCCTTACGCTGGTTGGCGCTGGCCTGCGACACCGCCTCGATGGGCAGGCGCTGCACCTTGGCGCGGTAGCTGTAGCGGCTGATGCGCGCGGTACCACTGTCGATCACGTAGCGGATGCCCGGCACGGTCAGCGAGGTTTCGGCAACGTTGGTCGCCAATACCACCCGCCGGCCGCTGTGGGACTGGAAGATCTTCTGCTGCTCGGCCGGGGTCAGGCGCGCATACAGCGGCAAGATCTCGGTGTGACGCAATTGCGCCTTGCGCAGCATGTCTGCCGCGTCGCGAATCTCGCGCTCGCCGGGCAGGAACACCAGCACATCGCCCGGGCCCTTGCCTTGGCTGCGCTCGTGGTGGGCGATTTCGTCCAGGGTGGCGAGGATCGCCTGGTCGACGGAGATATCGTCCTCGACCTGGTTGCCCTCCTCGTCCTGCTCGCGGGTCAGCGGGCGGTACCAGGTGTCCACCGGGTAGGTACGGCCCGACACCTCGATGATCGGCGCGCCGTCGAAGTGCTTGGAGAAGCGCTCCAGGTCGATGGTCGCCGAGGTGATGATCAGCTTGAGCTCGGGGCGCCGGTGCAGCAGGGTCTTGAGGTAGCCGAGCAAGAAGTCGATGTTCAGGCTGCGCTCGTGGGCCTCGTCGACGATGATCGTGTCGTAGCGTTCGAGAAAGCGGTCGTGCTGGGTTTCGGCCAGCAGGATGCCGTCGGTCATCAGCTTGACCAGGGTGTTCGAATCGCTTTGGTCTTCGAAGCGCACCTGGTAGCCCACCAGTGCCCCCAGCGGCGTGCCCAGTTCTTCGGCAACCCGCGCCGCCACGCTGCGCGCAGCGATACGCCGCGGTTGCGTGTGGGCGATCAGGCCGTGGCTGCCACGGCCAAGCTCCAGGCAGATCTTTGGCAACTGGGTGGTCTTGCCCGAGCCGGTTTCGCCGGCGATCACCAGTACCTGGTGTTCGGCCAGGGCTTTTTTGATCTCGTCACGCTTGGCCGCAATCGGCAGGCTGTCGTCGTAACGGATGTTCGGCACGCTCTGCTGGCGCGCGGTGACCTGGGCGAAGGAGGCCTGGACCTTTTCCACCCACTGCGCGAGCTTGGCCTCGTCCGGGCGCTTGCGCAGTTCGTGCAATTGCCGGCGCAGGCGATGGCGGTCGGCAATCATGGCGTGGTCGAGGTTGTTCAGCAGTTGGTCGATGGCGTGGTCTGTCATGGGGCTTTTTAGTGATGCAGGTGGGCCTGCTTGTACATGATCGGCATTGGTATGGGCTGCGATTGTCGCAGATTTGCCGGCTTGGTGCCGCCTGTACCGCCCGCAGGGGTGAATGTCGTGCCGTCCCTGTAGGAGCCGGCTTGCCGGCGATAAGGCCGGTAAGGGCAGCACAAATGTTTAGCCAAGCCCGATGTGAAGGTTGCCATTCACTGCTTTAATCAACCTTACAGCGCATGCGAGTATCAAAGGCATGACCCCCGCCCAGCCCATCGCCCCACCGCACTCGCGCCCTTCGCTACCGAAGGCCCGGACCCGCGCCGGCGAGAACCCGCTGGTGCACATCATCCTCGCCTTCTGGGCCCTGTGGCACTGCCGCCACGCACGCCCACCGGACACCTCGCCCGCCCAGCACTGAAACCCACCGGCCCCGGCGCCGGCCCAATCAGTCCGACCGCAACCTCAACCAGGGCGGTCCCGTGCGCCCGTGGGCGCGAGCGAATCAACATGCACTTTGCCCCAGCAGAGCAGGCCCGACGTTTTCTGGCCGACAACCCCGATATCGAACTGATCGAGCTGTTCATCCTCGACGCCAATGGCGTGCCCCGCGGCAAGCTGCTGCACCGCGACGAGCTGCTGGCGGTGTACGACAGCGGCCGGCCACTGCCCAGCACCATCCTCGGCCTGACCCTGAACGGCGACGATGTGGAGAACTCCGGCCTGGTGTGGGACGTCGGCGACATCGACTGCCGCGCCTACCCGCTGGACGCCAGCCTGGTGCGCCTGCCATGGCGCCGGGTGCCGACCGCCGCGCTGCAGGTGAGCATGCACCCCACAGAAGGCCTGCCGGCCAGCGTCGCCGACCCGCGCCACGTGCTGCTGCGAGTGATCGAGGCGCTCAAGGCCGATGGCTACCACCCGGTGATGGCCTGCGAGCTGGAGTTCTACCTGCTCGACCAGAAGCGCAACGCCCATGGCCACCCGCAGCCAGCACTGGACAACGACGGCGGCCGACCGCGCAGCACCCAGGTGTACGGGTTGCGCGAGCTGGAGCAGATCGAGCCGTTCCTCGCCGACCTGTACGCCGCCTGCAAGGCGCAAGGCATCCCGGCGCGCACGGCGATTTCCGAATACGCCCCGGGCCAGGTGGAGATCACCCTGGAGCACGGCGACGCCCTGCTGGCCATGGACCAGGCCGTGCGCTACAAGCGCCTGGTCAAGGGCGTGGCCCATGCCCACGGCATGCAGGCCTGTTTCATGGCCAAGCCGTTCGACCATTTGGCCGGCACCGGCATGCACATACACCTGAGCCTGGCCGATGCCGACGGCAACAACCTGTTCGCCAGCAGCGACCCGGCCGGCACGCCGCTGCTGCGCCAGGCGGTGGGCGGCATGCTGCAGCACTTGCGCGAGTCGCTGCTGCTGTTCTGCCCCAACGCCAACTCGTACCGGCGCTTCCAGGCCAACAGCTACGCGCCGCTGGCGCCGACCTGGGGCGTGGACAACCGCACCGTGAGCCTGCGCGTGCCGGGCGGGCCGGCCGCCAGCCGGCATGTGGAGCACCGCATCTGCGGCGCCGACGCCAACCCCTACCTGGCCGCTGCCGCCATTCTGGCCGCCAGCCATGCCGGCATTCGCCAGCAACTCGACCCCGGCGCGCCCGTGCAAGGCAACGGCTATGCCCAGGCCACCGAGCACCTGCCCACCGACTGGCTGACCACCCTCGACGCCCTGGAGCGTTCGGCCTGGGCCCGCGAAATGCTCGGCGAGGCCTTCGTCGGCGTGTACCTGAAGGTCAAGCGCGCCGAGTACCGCCAGTTCATGGCCGAAGTCAGCGAGCAGGACTGGCGCTGGTACCTGCACCAGGCCTGAGCCCCCGAATTACAACAAGGAATACCCATGAACGCAGCAGTCAACACCGGGCCCGCCCAGCGCGCGCCGTCCTACTACAGCGCCACCCTCAACGACCGCACCGAGTACCCCACCCTCAAGGGCACAGTGCAGGTGGACGTGGCGATCATCGGCGGAGGCTTTACCGGCGTCGCCACCGCAGTGGAGCTGGCCGAGCGCGGCCTGAAGGTGGCCATCGTCGAAACCAACCGCATCGGCTGGGGCGCCAGCGGGCGCAATGGCGGGCAGGTGACCGGCAGCCTGTCGGGCGACGAGGCCATGCGCACGCAAATGCGCGAGCGGCTCGGTAGCGAGGTGGACGATTTCATCTGGCACCTGCGCTGGCGCGGCCACCAGATCATCGAGCAGCGCGTGGCCCGCTACGGCATCGACTGCGACCTCAAGCACGGCCACCTGCACGCGGCGATGAAACCTGCGCACCTGACCGAACTGCGCGCCTTCGAAGCCGAGGCCCAGCGCCGCGGCATGGGCGAGCAGGTACAACTGCTCGACCGCGCCGCCATGTCCGAGCACCTGCAAAGCCCGCTGTACCTGGGCGCACTGAAGAACCTGCGCAACCTGCACCTGCACCCGCTCAACCTGTGCCTGGGCGAAGCCCGTGCGGCGGCCGATCTGGGGGCGCTGATCTTCGAAAACTCTGAGGTACTGGAGATCTTCCACGGCCCGCGCCCGGCGGTGGTCACCGCCCAGGGGCGGATCGAGGCACGCCAGGTGATGCTGGCGGGCGATGTGTACCACAAGCTGGAAAAGCGCCAGCTCAAGGGCAAGATCTTCCCGGCCATGGGCGGCATCGTCACCACCGCGCCACTGGGCGAGCTGGCCACGCAGATCAACCCGCAAGACCTGGCCGTCTACGACTGCCGGTTCGTCCTCGACTACTACCGCCTGACCGCCGACAAACGCCTGCTGTTCGGCGGCGGCGCCAACTACTCAGGGCGTGATTCGCGGGACATCGAAGCCGAGCTGCGCCCGTGCATCGAGCGCACCTTCCCGGCGCTCAAGGGCGTGCCGATCGAGTTCCAGTGGAGCTGCGCCATGGGCATCGTGGTCAACCGCATCCCGCAGTTGGGCAAGCTGTCGGACAACGTCTGGTACTGCCAGGGGTATTCCGGGCACGGCATCGCCACCAGCCACATCATGGGCGAGATCATGGCCGAGGCACTGACCGGCACGCTGGAGAAGTTCGACACCTTTGCCGGCTGCAAGCACATCAAGGTGCCGATGGGCGACTTGCTGGGCAATCCGCTGTTGGCGGCGGGGATGTGGTATTACCAGATGCTCGAGAAACTGCGTTGAGGCGAGGCCCGCGAGCGTAAGTGCCACCGGTCGGGATGAAGGCAAAATAATATCACCTACCCCTAAAGCTCGGCCCGTGCGCGCCGATGGTTCTTCAGAGCGTTATTCATCCACGGAACCGGAGCACGAAGCATGTTCGAAGCACTGATGTATCCCGATAACGAAAACCGTACCAAGCGCGTAACCGATCTGGGCAGCGACTGCGTTCACTCCTCCAACGCCCTGCTGAACCAGAAAGTCTTGCTCGAAAGCGCAATGGCCAAGGTCAACGAGTCGTTCAAGAATGCCTTCGGCTCTGTTGGCAAACCCGTACAGTTCGAAAGGTTGGACCTGACCAAGGCCTGGTACGTCAGTGCGGCGCCGGGTATTGCCAGCATCATCGGCAGTGCGCTGGTCGACCGGGTCTTCATGCAGACATTCGCACGTGCTCAGCTTGAAGCAGGGAAGATCACTGCCGAGGAACTGGGCAGCGTGTTCAAGGCACCTAAATGGTTCAACATCCGCCGCTTCGGCAGCAGCATGGGTGCGGCATTGGTTATCAGCCTGGTGTTCGAGGCTGCGATCGACGCCGTTAACGGCGCGCTGGTGCGAGACAAGATGCAACAAGCGATCAAGGATATGAGCACCCCGCGCTTTCAGCTCAAGCGTGCCGAAATGGTCAACGATGTACTGATCGCCGTACTCACCGGCATGGCTGCAGCCTACGATACCCAGGTGCGTTTCCTGAAAAAGATGGCGCTCAGCGATGACGTCAAGAACAGCATGCTGGAAACCTTCACCGAGGAATTCATCATCGAGGCGCAGAACAAGATCGCTGAGATCAACGACGAGGCAGTCATCGCAGCGCTGGCGCAAATCGATAGCACGCGTGGTTCATGGCTCAACGAAGACGGTAAGCCGGACACCAGCTTGGTGCTGCACAAAACCGACAGCCCCGACGTTGTAAAAATCTGAGGCATCCATCATGTCCGGCCTGTTTCAGGACCTGCTGTACCCAGACAACCCCTACCGGGCAGAGCGCCAGGCCCAGTTGGCACTGGACTGCCGTTTTTTCGTCAGTTCGCTGCGCATTGTCTACGCAGAGTTGGGCAAAGCCAGCCAAGGCCTGAAAGACCTGCACAACGACGCGCAAAGCTACGTTGGCTGGTGCCTCGTCGGTAACACGCAGCAGTGCTTCGAGGCCCCGGCTTACCTCACCGAGCGTATACAGGATCTGGAGGCGCACGTTCGGCTGGCACTCGCCTTCGAAGTCGGGCGCCAGCAAGAGGCTGGCCTGGCCGGGCTGGACCTGTTCGAAAAAACACCGAACAAGCCGTGGTTCGACATCCGCGATTACTTCGGACTGATCCCGGCAGCATTCGACGGTGCGAGCGTTCGCGAGGAGTTGCGCAAACAGATTGGCCGGCTGCGCCGCGACCGGCTGCGCCTGGCGTGCGCCTGGCGCACGCTGCGCCGCGCCACTGACGACCTGCTCAACACCAAGAGCTTCGCCTCGATCCAGTTGCGCACAATCGCGTCGCTGGGGCCGTCGCCTGCGCAGGTCACAAGCGAACAGGTCATCCGCAGCTACATTGACAGCCTCGAACTGCAGACGATGGAGCAGGCCAGCCGACAGACCCTGGACTGGCTGCAGGTGCTGGACGAGCGCCGCTCGGCCTGGACCCATGAAGATAACTACGCCTAGGCGAGAAATGCCATGAAAGCACAACCGCAGTTGATCTACCCCGACAACCCGGCAAGAACCCAGCGCATCGTCGAACTGGCCCATGACAGCAACCAGTACTTCTTGAACCTGACGCGCGTCGCCCAGCACACCGAAACCGTTGCCCAACGGGTGATCCAGTTGTTGCAGGAGCAACTGCACCTGCCGGTGATCGACGCACCCGAAAAATTCCGCAAGCTCGACAAGAGCGACCTGCCACACACCAACGAACTGTTCACCTGGTGTTGCAAGCAAGGCGCCAAGCACACCGTCAAATACGTCATCACCACTGCCGCCCGTGCGGTCGCGGGGTTGATGGGCAAAGCCCTGCCTTCGATGGTGCGCTTGCTGACGGTACCCGCCTGGCTACCCTTGGGCGCCCTGACCGGGCAGTTAGTGGCCGGAGCAGCCGCCGAGGCAGTGAAGGCGGCGATCATAGGGGCGATCGAGAAGCCCAAGTTGCAGGCGATGATCGTCGAAATGCAGGCCTTGCGCCTGACCCTGAACCAGGCATGGCGCAAGAGCGAAGTGCTCGAGCGCCACACCATCGCCCTTGAAACGTCCTTGGCGCTGATGCAACGCTCTCAGCTGTACCGGGCCGTAGAAAGCACCCAGCAGCGCGAACTGGTGAAGATGCTGGTCGACGAAAGCATGGCCAGGCTCGAGGACGAACTGCAGGCCGTGACGGCCGAAGCCGTCGCGGAAAAACTCGACGTGCTCGATCACAGCAGGGCGTCGTTCACCACGGACGATTGTCAGGCTGGCTGAAAGCGGCAGGCTGTGACCTGTACTGTCACAGCCTGCCCTGGGCTCAAGCAGTTTGCTTGAGGCCCTGCTTCTTCAGCTCTTCGTCACGCAGTTCGCGGCGCAGGATCTTGCCGACGTTGGTGGTCGGCAGCGCGTCGCGGAACTCGATGGCCTTGGGCACCTTGTAGCCGGTGACGTTGGCGCGCATGTGCTCCATCACCTGCTCCTTGGTCAGGGTCATGCCCGGCTTGACCACGATGAACACCTTGATCACCTCGCCGGACTTTTCATCCGGTACGCCGATGGCGGCGCACTGCAGCACGCCCGGCAAGGCGGCGAGCACGTCTTCGAGCTCGTTCGGGTACACGTTGAAGCCCGACACCAGGATCATGTCCTTCTTGCGGTCGACGATGCGCATGTAGCCGTCCGGCTGGATCAGCGCGATGTCACCGGTCTTCAGCCAGCCATTGCTGTCGAGAATCTCGGCGGTGGCGTCTTCACGCTGCCAGTAGCCCTTCATCACCTGCGGGCCCTTCACGCACAGCTCGCCGACTTCGCCCAGGGGCAGTTCCTGGCCGTTGTCGTCGATGACCTTGCACAGCGTCGAAGGCACCGGAATACCGATGGTGCCGACCTGGTTGGCTTCGGCCGGGTTGACCGCCGCCACCGGGCTGGTCTCGGTCATGCCGTAGCCTTCGCAGATGGCGCAGCCGGTGACCGCCTTCCAGCGCTCGGCCACGCTCAATTGCAGGGCCATGCCGCCGGACAAGGTGATTTTCAGCGAGGAGAAGTCCAGGCTGCGGAACCCCTCGTTGTTGCACAGGGCAACGAACAAGGTGTTCAGGCCGACGAAGCCGCTGAACTTCCACTTGCCCAGTTCCTTGACCATGGCCGGCAGGTCGCGCGGGTTGCTGATCAGCACGTTGTGGTTGCCGATCAGCATCATGGCCATGCAATGGAAGGTGAACGCATAGATGTGGTACAGCGGCAGCGGGGTGATCAGAATCTCGCAGCCTTCGTGCAGGTTGGCGCCCATCAGTGCGCGGCACTGCAGCATGTTGGCCACCAGGTTGCGGTGGGTGAGCATGGCGCCCTTGGCCACCCCGGTGGTGCCGCCGGTGTACTGCAGCACCGCCACGTCGTTGGCCTGCGGGTTGGCCTCGGTGACCGCCCCGCCCTTGCCCAGGGCCAGCGCATCATTGAAACGCACGGCGTTGGGCAGGTTGTAGGCTGGCACCATCTTCTTCACGTACTTGATCACGCTGTTGATCAGCAGGCGCTTGAGCGGTGGCAGCAAGTCGGCCACTTCGGTGACAATGACGTGCTTGACCTGGGTCTTGGGTACTACCTTTTCTGCCAGGTGGGCCATGTTGGCCAGGCACACCAGTGCCTTGGCGCCAGAGTCGTTGAACTGGTGTTCCATTTCCCGCGCGGTGTACAGCGGGTTGGTGTTGACCACGATCAGACCGGCACGCATGGCACCGAACACGGCGACAGGGTATTGCAGGACGTTGGGCAGTTGCACGGCGATGCGATCGCCAGGCTTGAGGTCGGTATGCTGCTGCAGCCAGGCGGCGAAAGCGCCGGACAGCGTGTACAGTTCACCGTAGGTGATGGTCTTGCCCAGGTTGCTAAAGGCAGGTTTGTCGGCAAAACGTTGGCAGGATTGCTTGAGTACGGCCTGGATATTGGGGAATTCGTCAGGATTGATGTCCGCCGTGATCCCGGCTGGGTACTTATCCTTCCAAAAATGTTCGATCATGGAAGCCCGCTCCTTCAGCAACAGCGAATTCGGTACGCGTCGATGCGCTTATTATTGATATGGAAGCCCGGCTCATTGCAAACCGGATCCTCAGAAAGCGCGCCGAGAGTAACAGCTTTGCCAGGGGTCGCCTAGAGGCCGAAACAGGCCGAATGGTCACAAAAATGACTCAAAGAAATATATAAGTCATTTTTAGAGTATTTAACCAAAATGTCGCGTAACTGGCTGAAAGGTCCGAAATAGAGCCTCTGTAGGAGCCGGCTTGGCGGCGATGGGGCCTGATGTGCAAACATCGTTGCCTGATCGGGCCTCATCGCCGGCAAGCCGGCTCCTACAGGGGCGTGTTTATGCGATATCGCGCAGCTCGCGGCGCAGGATCTTGCCCACCGGGGTCATCGGCAGCGAATCACGCAGCACGATGTACTTGGGCACCTTGTAGCCGGTGAAGTTGGCCTTGCAGTAGGCCTTGAGCTCCTCCACGCTCACCCCGCCCGCCCGCGCCACCACGAACAGCTTGACCGCCTCGCCGGCGCGCTCGTCCGGCACGCCGATGGCCGCGCAACTGGCCACCTGCGGGTGGTTCATCACCACGTCCTCGATTTCATTGGGGTACACGTTGAAGCCCGAGACGATGATCATGTCCTTCTTGCGGTCGACGATGCGGGTGAAGCCGTCCGGGTCGATGATGGCGATGTCGCCGGTCTTGAACCAGCCCTCGGCGTCCAGCGCCTGGGCCGTGGCCTCGGGCTGCTGCCAGTAGCCCTTCATCACCTGCGGGCCCTGGATGCACAGCTCGCCACGCTCGCCCAGCGGCTGCTCGTTGCCCTCGTCGTCGACCACCTTGAACGCCGTGCCCACCACCGGAATGCCCACGGTCCCCAGGCGCGCCAGCTTGCCGTAAGGGTTGGTGCTGGCCACAGGCGAGGTTTCGGTAAGGCCGTAGCCCTCGACGATACGGCAGCCCGTCAGCGCCTCCCAGCGCTCGGCAGTGGCCTTCACCAGCGCGGTGCCGCCGGAGTTGGTGACCTTCAAGGCCGAGAAATCCAGCGCCTTGAAGCCGGGGTTGTCCATCAGCGCGACGAACAGCGTGTTGAGCCCCAGCAACGCCGAGAAACGCCACTTGCCCAGCTCCTTGATGAAGCCCGGAATGTCCCGCGGGTTGGTGATCAGCACGTTGTGGTTGCCGGTGACCATCATGCACATGCAGTTCGCGGTGAACGCGTAGATGTGGTACAGCGGCAGCGGCGCGATCATCACCTCCTGCCCTTCCTTGATCAGCGGCTGGCCGTCGGGCCCGTGCTGGGCAAAGCAGGCCAGCACCTGCAGCATGTTGGCTACCAGGTTGCCGTGGGTGAGCATGGCGCCCTTGGCAAGGCCGGTGGTGCCGCCGGTGTACTGCAGCACGGCAACGTCATCCAGCGCCTGCGGCACCGCCTGGTGCGCCTGCCCGCGGCCCTGGCGCAGCACCTGCTTGAACGACACCGCCTGGGGCAGGCGGTAGGCCGGCACCATTTTCTTCACCTTGTCGACCACGGTGTTGACCAGCCAGCCCTTGGCGGCGGGCAGCAGGTCGCCCATCTTCGCCTCGATCAGATAGTCGATGCCGGTGTCGGCCAGCACCGCCTGCACGCGGCTGCCGAACATGTTCAGGTACACCAGCGCGCGGGCACCGGAGTCCTTGAACTGGTGGCGCATCTCGCGCTCGGTGTACAGCGGGTTGGTGTTGACCACTACCAACCCCGCGCGCATTGCACCGAACACGGCGATGGGGTACTGCAGCACGTTGGGCATCTGCACCGCGATGCGGTCACCCGGCTTGAGGTCGGTGTGCTGCTGCAGCCAGGCGGCGAAGGCCGCCGAGTGGCGCTCGAGCTCGGCGTAGCTGAGGGTGACCCCCAGGTTGCTGAAGGCCGGGCGGTCGGCGAAACGCTTGCATGAGCGTTCGAAGACCTCGACCACCGACTGGTAGGCGGTCATGTCGAGGGTACTGGGGACGCCCGGTGGGCGCTTGTCGTTCCAGAATTCGGCTTGCATTTATTGTTGTTCCTCTGCCTGGAGAGTCCTTGCGAGGGCAATGCCCTCGATCGCCGGCAAGCCGGCTCCTACAGCAGCGGACGTTAGCAGCTCGGCAGGTGGTGGCAAATACGCCAAGTGCCGCCATTAACATTGTGAATCTTATTTGTGCCCTTCCTGCAATCTGGCGCTTTGTGCATACACTGTTGAACCAACCCCCGCGAAGGACCCGCCATGCCCCATGACGCCTTCTGGCTGCCTGCCAGCGAGCATTGCAGCCTGTACGTGCACCAATGGCTGCCGGCCACGCCGGTCAAGGCCGTGGTGCTGCTGGCCCATGGCATGGCCGAGCATGCCGGGCGCTACCAGCGCCTGGGCCATGCCCTGAACGCGGCCGGCTTCGCCCTGGTCGCCCACGACCAACGTGGCCACGGGCGCACCGCCGAGCTGGGCAGCCTGGGCCTGTTCGCCACGCACAATGGCTGGAATGCCGTGGTCAACGACCTGGGCGTGCTGGCCCAGCACATCGGCCAGCAGTTCCCGGGCACGCCGCTATTTTTGTTCGGCCACAGCATGGGCAGCTACATCGCCCAGGCCTACCTGCTGCACCACAGTGCCAGCCTGCAGGGGGCGATTCTCAGCGGCTCCAACTATCAACCGGCTTTGCTGTACCGCAGCGCCCGGCAGATCGCCCGGCTGGAAGCCTGGCGCCAGGGCCCGCTGGGCAAGAGTGCGCTGATCGACTGGCTGTCGTTCGGCTCGTTCAACAAGGCCTTCAAGCCCAACCGCACCGCCTTCGACTGGCTCAGCCGCGACCCGGCCGAGGTGGACAAGTACGTCGCCGACCCGCTGTGCGGCTTTCGCTGCAGCAACCAGCTGTGGCTCGACCTGCTGCTGGGCCTGGCGCAAATCAGCCAGCCCCGGCTGCTGGCGCAGGTCGACCCGAACCTGCCGCTGCTGGTAATTGGCGGCGAATGTGATCCGGTGAGTGCCGGCAAGCGTCTCACCCATCTGGCCGACGCCTTGCGCGCGACCGGCAACCGCCACGTGCAGTTGCGCCTGTACCCCGGCGCACGGCACGAAGTGCTCAACGAAACCCATCGCGACGAGGTGACCGCCGACATCATCGGCTGGCTGGAACAGGCGCTGGCCCTTGGCCGCCCTGCCCGCAGTGAATGATAGGCGCCCTCCTCGCCCCTCCAAGGAAGCCTCGATGACCCAGGTCACCAACACGCCTTACGAAGCCCTCGAAGTCGGCCAGAAGGCCGAATACAAGAAGTCCGTTGAAGAGCGCGACATCCAGCTGTTCGCCGCGATGTCCGGTGACCACAACCCGGTGCACCTGGATGCCGAGTTCGCCGCCAAGAGCATGTTCCGCGAACGTATCGCCCACGGCATGTTCAGCGGCGCGCTGATCAGCGCCGCAGTGGCCTGCACCCTGCCAGGCCCCGGCACCATCTACCTGGGCCAGCAGATGAGCTTCCAGAAGCCGGTGAAGATCGGCGACACCCTGACCGTGCGCCTGGAAATTCTCGAAAAGCTGCCCAAGTTCAAGGTGCGCATCGCCACCAATGTGTACAACCAGAACGACGAGCTGGTGGTCCAGGGTGAGGCCGAGATCCTCGCGCCACGCAAGCAGCAGACCGTCGAGCTGGTCAGCCCGCCGAATTTCGTCGCCAGCTGACCGACCGCCATCGCCGGCAAGCCGGCTCCTACAGGCCCTTCGCCGCATTCAACGGCGATGCGGTCCCTGTAGGAGCCGGCTTGCCGGCGATGAGGCCAGTACAGCCAGCACCAGCCCCCGCGATGCGCCGATCAACCAAGCCGCCGCAGACAGCGCTCGATATGCCGCCGCTCCGGCCCCTGCCGGGTCAGCCCCAGCGCCTGCTGCCAGGCCTCCCGCGCCTGCTGCACATTGCCCAACTGCCGATGCAGCTCGGCCCGCGCCGCATGGGCCAGGTGGTAATCGCCAAGCTCGCCCCGCGCCAGAATCGCCTCTACCGCCTGCAACCCCGCCGTCGCCCCGTCACGCCGCGACAGCGCCACCGCCCGGTTGAGCTCGACCACCGGCGACGGCCAGTGCCCTAGCAGCAGCTCATACAAACCAACGATCTCACCCCAGTCCGTAGCCTGGGCACTGGGCGCCTCGGCATGCACCGCAGCAATCGCCGCCTGCACGCTGTAGGGGCCGATTTCGCCGCTGCGCAACGCCTGCTGCACCAACTGGCAGCCTTCCTCGATCTGCGCCCGGTCCCACAGGCTGCGGTCCTGCTCGTCCAGCACCACCAATTCGCCCTCGCTGTCGCTGCGCGCGTTCTGCCGCGATGCTTGCAACAGCATCAGCGCCAACAACCCAAGCACCTCGGCATCCGGCAGCAATTGCGCCAGCAGGCGGCCCAGGCGAATCGCCTCATCGGTGAGCGCCTGGGTGACCACCGCCTCGCCCGCCGACGCCGAATAGCCTTCGTTGAACACCAGATAGATGACCCGCAGCACGCTTTCCAGCCGCTCGGGCAGTTCGCGCTGTTCGGGCACCTGGTAGGGGATGCCGGCATCGCGAATCTTGGCCTTGGCCCTGACGATGCGCTGGGCGATGGTCGCAGGGCTTTGCAAAAACGCCCGGGCGATCTGCTCGGTGGTGAGGTCGCAGACCTCGCGCAGGGTCAGCGGCACCTGGGCATCGGCGGCCAGGGCCGGGTGGCAGCAGGTGAAGATCAGCCGCAGGCGGTCATCGGCCAGCAGCTCTTCGTCGGCCGGGTCCTGCGACTGGCCTTCGAGCAGCAGGATCAGGTCGGCCTGGGAGCGGTCGAAGCGGATACGCCGGCGCAAGGCGTCGATGGCCTTGAAGCGCCCGGCCGACACCAGCCAGGCCCTGGGGTTGTCGGGGATGCCGTCGCGCTGCCACTGCTGCACAGCCACGAAGAACGCATCGTGCATCGCCTCCTCGGCCAGGTCGAAGTCCCCCAGCAGCCGAATCAAGGTTGCCAGAATGCGCCGGGACTCGCGGCGATAGACGGCGTCCACCTCTGCCCGTACCTGCTCGGCACTGGCCATCAGTCACCCGCACCGCTTCGCTTCATCGCCAAGCTCCGTCAGGGTTGCAGTTCACGCACCGGGCGCACCTCGACGCTGCCCACCCGCGCCGCCGGGATGCCCCTGGCGATGTTCAGCGCCTCGTTGAGGTCGCGGGCTTCTACCAGATAAAAGCCGGCCAGTTGCTCCTTGGTCTCGGCGAACGGGCCGTCGGTCAGGCTCATGCGCCCGGCGCGCACCCGCACCGTGGTGGCGGTCTGCACCGGCTTGAGCGCCTCGGCGGCGAGCATGCGCCCGGAGCCGTGGACCGTTTCGGCGTAAGCCATGCACTCGGCGTCTTCAGGGCTGTCGGGCAGGCTGTGCAGCAGCGCTTCCTCACAATAGACCAGGCACAGGTATTTCATGATCGTCTCCAGGCGCGGTGGGCGATGGGCGGTTGCCGTGGTTCAGGGTTTGAGGTCGAACAGGGCCTTTTGCGTCTGCATGTCGAACGGCGCCGACCAGTGCTCGTGGATCACCTGCCACTGCCCGGCGCTGCGCCGGTAGCCGACGGTCGCGCGCATGAAGCCGCACTGGCTTTCGTCATCGCCCGGGCCGCAACGGTTGAGCCAATGGGCCAGGGCCAGGTCGCCGTCGGCATGCACGGTGAGTTCGGCCAGCTCGAACACCATGGGCCCGGTGCACATGCCCATGCACATTTCCCAGTGCGCGCGGTAGGCGGCCTTGCCCTTGAATTGCAGGGCCTGGATGGCATCGAAGGCGAGGATGTCGTCGGCGTAGGGGGCGACGATGCGCTCCACGTCGCGCTCGCGCACGGCCTGCATCCAGTGATCGATCAGTTGGCGAATTTCGTTTTCGGCGGCGCTGTTCATGGCGGGTTCTCCGAACGGGGTCAAAGGTCGGGCGGCGCAATGGGCGCCGCTTTCACTTCTGGTCGAACGGTAGCCGGGCAGATCGACAACGGCCGGAATTTTTTCAGCGTGCCAGCGGCAGCCAGATTTCCATCACCGCCTGCGGGTCGACAGGGTCGAAACCTGCCGGGTAACGCTCGAACAGCGCAGCATTGGCCTGCTGCTCGCCCGAGGCCGGCAGCCACTGCTGGAAGATGGCATTGAAGGTGCCCGGCAGGCCCTGCAGGCTGCCATGGTGCTCGAACACGGCGTAATGTTGCGGGGCCAGGGTCAGCTGGCTGAAGCCCTCGGGCAGGCTGGCGGCAGTGCTTACTTCGACCCCGGCCAGGTAGTCGAAGCCGCCCTGATCGTCAGGGTTGTAGCACACCCCATAGCTGTCATGCCCATGGGCGCCCGGCACCTGGCCGATATGCGGGCCGAAGCGCTGCCACAGGCGCGGCAAGCCGCTGAGGTCGGCCATGTTGAAGCGTTCGGCGAAGCCGACCAGGGTCAGGGTTCGGCCGTCTTCGTAACGGGAGGGCGCAATGGCGCTGCTGCTCATGGTGCATGGCCTCTATGGCAGATTATCGAGCCGAGAGCCTAGCCTACACCACAGGGCTGGCCAGAATGAATTCGCGGTACCCGGACACGATCACGTACACCGCGAAGTAGCAGAAGATCGCCGCCGACAGCAGGTACGACCAGGTCAGCAGGCGCTCCCCGAGCAGTCGCCCGCCATGGCTGGCGATACCGCACAGCGATACGCACCACAGCAGCCCGGCGGCGAAGAAGCCGGCCAGAAACAGCCCGGCATCCCCCAGGCTGCCGCCACCGGAGCGGGAGATCAGCACCCCGCCCACTGCGGCAAACCACAAGATGGCGGTGGGTGACGACATGGCCAGGAAGATGCCGCGCAAGAACTCGCGCCAGCCTGACTCGACCACCACCTCGCTGCGGCTTTCAAGCTTGCCGCCGCGCCAGGCCGCCAGCAGCATCTTCAGCGCAAACCACACCAGCAGCGCCGAGCCGCCCAGCCACAAGGCCCAACGCACGCTCTCGAACTGCAGCAGTACGGTCATGCCGGCCAGCGCGGCTATGGCGTACACCAGGTCGCCGACACAGGTGCCCAGGCCCAGCCAGAAGCCCTGCAGAAAGCCGCGTTGCATGGCCAGGGTGATCATGGCGATGTTGGCGATACCGATGTCCAGACACAGGGACAGGCTGAGGAGAAAACCGTTGGAAAAGGGCATTGCGGACTCATGTCGAATGGGAAGGACGGCGCGTCGTGCACCGCTTGTAACGTGCCAGGTCAGGCCATCGAGGCCTGCTCGAATACCTCGTCGGCCCACTGGTTCAGGCTCTTGCCGGCCGCCTTGGCGGCGACGCTCGCCGCCGCGTGGACCTCTGGGCGAATGCGCAGCATGACCTTGCCCGAGGCGGGCTTTTCCGGGGTGATGCCTTGCTCGGCGCAGTCGGCCAGGTAATCGTCCAGGGCCTCGCGGAACGCCTGGTGCAGCTCTGGCACGGAGCTGGCGTGGAAACTGATGATGTCACGCAGGCCCAATACCCGGCCGACGAAAATATCATCCCGTGCATCGTACTCGATGCGGGCGGCATAGCCGTTGTAGCGCATGCAACTCATGGTCGGACTCCCGCCCGCAGCAAGAACTCGCGGGCTTCTTCAATCTGATACCGCCTGGCTTCCTTGCCAGGGTGGGGGCGATGGCAACGCCAGCATTGCCCGCCGAGCACAAGCTTTACCCTTGAGCCCTGGCGCTCGAGCACCTCGCCGCCCAGGTGCAGCACCAGCACTTCGATTTCGGCGAAAGGCAGTGATGCCGTGGTCGGCGTTCTGAAGATGTTGTCCAGTATCTTCCGGTATCGTGTGTTCATCGAAAAATGCTATCAAATAAAGATAGCAGGAACCTGCTACAGATTCATTCAGGATTTTTCTTCCCCGGCCAACACTCGCGCATACACCGCCCGGTCCACATTCGCCCCGCTGAGCACCACCGCCACTCGCCGCCCAGCCTGGCGCTCGCGCTCCTGCAGTAACGCGGCCAGCGCCGCAGCCCCCGCCCCTTCGGCGGTGTTGTGGGTGGTTTCGTGGTACAGGCGCATGGCGGCGGCCACCTCTGCGTCGGTTACCCGCACGATGCGCGCGGCATGTTCGCGCACCAGGGCAAAGGCCTCGGGGTGCGGCACGCGGCAGGCCATGCCGTCGGCGAAGGTGTCGGCCGTGGCGGTGGTGACGATACGGCCCTGGGCGAAGCTTTGCGCATAGGCGTCGGCGGCAGCGGACACCACCCCGACGATTTCCGTGCGCAGGCCCAGCAGGTTGCGCGCCTGGATCAGCCCGCAGATGCCCGAGCCCATGCCGATCGGTACATACACGCAATCAAGGTCGGCCACCGCGCCGAACAGCTCCAGGGCATAGGTGGCCACGCCGCGCACCAATTCGGGGTGGAACGACGGCACCATGGCGTAGCCACGTGCCTCGGCCAGCCGGGCCGCTTCTTCGCGCGCCACGTCAAAGTCCACACCGTGCTCCACCAGTTCCGCGCCCAGGGCACGCATGGCGGCGTTCTTTTCCCGCGAGTTGCCTTCGGGCACCACGATCACCAATGGCAGCCCGGCCTGGCGCGCGGCCAGGGCCATGCTCTGGCCGTGGTTGCCGCGGGTGGCGGTGACCAACCCGCGCGGCACCTCGCTGCCAGCCAGCAGCGAACGCACGTAGACCAGCCCGCCACGTACCTTGAACGCCCCGGTGGGCGCGTGGTTCTCGTGCTTGACCCACACCTGGCAACCCAGCCGCTCGGCCAGCAGCGGCCAGGCGTGCTGCGGGGTCGGCGGCACGTGCTGGTGGACGAAGGCGGCAGCTTCACGCAGGGCGGGCAGGTCGAACATGGCGGTCATCCTTTATGGGTACGAGGTTGAACCGATGCTAAGGGCCGGGCATTGTATGGGCCAAAGGTTATATTGCATGGGTGGCAATTTCGTGTGGACTCCAGCCCTGGCCGACGACGGCCAACCCCGCTACCTGGCCCTGGTCGATGCCATTGCCGTGGCCATCGAACGCGGCGAACTGAAGGTCGGCGAACGCCTGCCGCCGCAGCGGCGCCTGGCCTGGGCGCTGGGGCTGAACCCCAGCACCACCCAGCAGGCTTACCGGGAGGCAGCAGCACGGCACCTGGTGGCCGGTGAAGTGGGCCGCGGCACCTATGTGCTGGCGGGCAGCAAGGAGGCCACGCTGTTCCGCCTGAAACGCCAGGGCGGCGCGCAAGCGATGATAGACCTGTCGACCAACGTGCCGGTCGTCGACCTGCACAATCGCGACCTGGCCGACAGCCTGCAGGCATTGCTGGCCCAAGGTGACAGCGCCCTGCTCGACCATTACCTGGGCCCGCAGCAATTGCTGCTGGGGCGGGTGCACGGCGCGCGCTGGCTGGCCGACCGCGGCCTTGCACTGACCCCGGACGAACTGGCCTTGAGCGGCGGCGCCCAGCAGGCACTGGTAACGGTGTTGCAGTCGCTGTGCCAGGCCGGCGATGCGGTGCTGGTGGAGGCGCTGACCGCCCCCGGCATCAAGGCCGCCTGCCGCCAGTTGCACCTGCCGGTGCACGGCGTGGCCCTGGATCGCTACGGCCTGCGCCCGGACGAGCTGGACCGCATGGTACGTGCCAGCGGCGCACGGGTGCTGGTGACCACGCCAACCCTGCACAACCCAACGGGTACGTGCATGGACGAAGCCCGCCGCCAGGCCCTGGCCGAGGTGGTCCGGCGCCATGAGCTGCTGGTGATCGAGGACGATGTATACGGCGCCCTGACCGACCAGCCGCCGCTCTACCCGCTGCTCGAAGGGCGCGGCGTGCTGGTCAGCAGCCTGTCCAAGACCGTGGCTGCCGGCCTGCGCCTGGGCTGGATCGTTGCCCGGCCGCCACTGTTGGCACGCATCGACCCGCATGCCCAGGCCACTCACTGGCCGGTGTCGCCGCTGAACCTGCGCATCGCCTGCCAGTGGATCGCCGATGGTACTGCGGCGCGACGGCTGGCCTGGCAGCGCCAGGAAATTGCCGAGCGCTGGCGCTTGGCGCGCGCTGTGCTGGGCGCAGCATTGGTAAGTGATGGCGGGCCGTCGCCCCATGCCTGGGTGGCGACGCCCGGGGATGCCGAGCAGGTGGTGGCGGCCTGTCGCGAGCACGGGGTGGAGGTGGTGCCGGCAAGCGTGTTCGCGGTGGGCACGCACACCCCGCAGGCGCTGCGGGTCAGCCTGTCAGCGGCGGCAAGCCGTGCGCAGTTGAAGCAGGCACTGCACATCGTGCGTGACGCCCTGTAACGCGCGCCCTGTGGGCGGCCTTGCCGGCGCGCCTCCCACAGGGATTGCATGAGCGTCAGGTCAGCGCCGTATCTGTAGGAGCCGGCTTGCCGGCGATGAGGCCCGAACGGGCAACATCATTTCCAGGCCCGGCGCCATCGCCGGCAAGCCGGCTCCTACAGAGACCGATCGGCAAGGCCAGTTACCCTTGCTGGCACCCCTCACCCATGGCCCGGTACTGCAGGGTATGCACCTGGCCCTGGTGGTCTTCGTAGGTCATGGTGGCGGGCACCACTTCGCAGACGTTGGGGATGGTCGACAGGTGGATCACGCGCTTGATGTCGAGGTTGGTGGAGTAGTCGTACTGCTGGACCACAGGCTGGCTGCTGGCGGGCTGGGCCTCTTCGGCGAGGGCGAACGAGGACATACCGACCAATGCAAGAATCAGTAGGGCTTTCATGGGTTGCGACCTTGAAGGTGTATCACGCTGATCGAGTGACTTCTGATGCCGTCATTGGCGCGGAGAAGTTGTCATCGGCAACAACCGATGGCACGAAGTACCGATCCCGCTTTGTCGTACTGCCGGGGGATGAGGAAAAGTCTACGCCTCGCCCGGAATAGTTGAACCCCGAAGTCAGATATTCACCCTTGCCGTAATTGCAACAATCTGCGACAAAGCCCGCTCCCACGCCCCCCGTTTGCTGTAGACCGCGCAGCGCAAGGCCGAGAGATCGGCGATAGAGGAACACGCACGCCTTGCTGACTTTTACTTTGCTGCCTGGGTTACAGCGCCGCCTGCTCGACCAGTTTTACCGCCAGCATGGCTCACGCATGCGTGCCGCTGGCGAGGGTGTGCAGTGGGTGGCTCGCAGCGGTGAGATCGTCGGCGGGATGAACCTGGTGCCTGTAGCCAGCGGCCACTGGCTGACCGGGCTATTCGTCGCGCCCTCGCAGCGCGGGCAGCGGGTGGGCTCGCAGTTGATCGAAGCGGCATTACAGGCCACCCCGGGGCCGGTGTGGTTGTTCTGCGATCCGCAACTGGCACCTTTCTATGCTCGCATAGGGTTCAGCAACGCCGAACAACTGCCAGAAGCCCTGGCCTCGCGCCTGGCGCGCTACCAGCGCAGCAAGCCATTGGTCGCCCTGGTGCGCGGTCAGTCGTCCGCCACATCCAGCCCGGGGAACAGCACCTCGGTGTAGCCGAACTTGCTGAAGTCCTGGATGCGTGACGGGTACAGCCGGCCGATCAAATGGTCGCACTCGTGCTGCACCACCCGCGCATGGAAGCCGTCGGCAAAGCGGTCGATGGGGTTGCCCTGGGGGTCCAGGCCTGAATAGCTGATGTGCTTGTAGCGCGGCACCACCCCACGCAGGCCGGGCACCGACAGGCAACCCTCCCAGCCATCCTCCACCTCGGTGGCCAGCGGCGTGATCACCGGGTTGAGCAAGATGGTGCGCGGCACCGGCTCGGCGTCGGGGTAACGCTCGCTACGCTCGAAACCGAAAATCACCAGTTGCAGGTCGATGCCGATCTGCGGCGCGGCAAGGCCCACCCCGCCCACATGGGCCATGGTTTCGAACATGTCGTCGATCAGCTGTTGCAGCTCTGCTGTACCGAGCATGTGCGCCGGTACGGGCGGGGCGATGCGCAGCAAGCGTTCATCGCCCATCTTGAGGATTTCACGGATCATTGCGGGTTCGGCTCACGGGGCTGGGGGTCTGCGGGGTGTTCGTGGCCAAGCACGGTGATGGTCTCTTGCGGCTGCTCGCCGCTGAAATCCTTCTCGCCGGGGTTCTTGCCCTCGGCCGACATGTGCTCGATCACGGCGTTCATCTCCGCGCCCAGCAACAGTACCGCGGCCGAGATGTAGAAATACAGCAGCAGCACGATGATCGCGCCGATGCTGCCGTACATGGCGTTGTAGTCGGCGAAGGTTTTCACGTAGTAGGCAAAGCCCAGCGAGGCGATGATCCACACCACCACCGCCAGCACCGAGCCTGGGGTGATAAAGCGAAATTTCTGCTTCACGTCGGGCATCACGTAGTAGATCAGCGCCACCGCCACCATCATCAGGATGATGATCGCCGGCCAGCGCAGCACGGTCCACAAGGTGACCACCGCCTCCTGCAAGCCCACCTGCCCGGCAATCCACTCCATCACCTGGGGCCCGAGTACCATCAGCGCGGCGGCGGCCAGCAGCATGCCGGCGATGCCGATGGTGTACACCACCGACAGCGGGATGCGCTTCCACACCGGGCGCCCTTCGGGCACGTCATAGGCGGCGTTCATCGCGCTCATCATCAGGCGCACGCCGGCCGAGGCGGTCCACAGGGCGATGACGATACCCACCGACAGCAAGCCGCCCTTGGACTGCTGCAACTGGTCGATCACCGGGTTCACCTGCTCCAGAGCCTGGGGCGGCAGCACCAGTTCGGATTGCAGGCGCAGCCAGGAGAAGAAGTCCGGCAGGTGCAAAAAACCGATCAGGGCAATCAGAAACAGCAGGAAGGGGAACAGCGAGAACAGCATCTGGTAGGCCAGCGCGGAGGCGTAGGTGGACATCTCGTCGTCGAGGAATTCCTTGACGGTGCGCACCAGCACACGGTGCAGGGGCAGGCCGCGCAGGTCGGGGAAAATCATAGCGTCTCCTTTCGCCGCTTGATCATCGAGGGGCTGGCCGACTCCACGGGAAGGCCTTGTCTATGGCAACAAGTCTAATAGACCGCGCGGCAAGTGTGACTGCTCAGTGTGCAGGTAAAGAAAAGCCCTGCATGAAGCCCGCTCCCACAGGGTTGGCATAAGCTTCAGGCCAGTGCCGTACCTGTAGGAGCCGGCTTGCCGGCGATGAGGCCGGGGCATGCAGCACAAGACAGTTGCTCCCACAAGGTCTCGGGTTGCAGGAGCCACAGCCAATCAGGGCTTTTTCACGGCATCCTTGACCTTGCCCACGGCCTGTTGCGCCTCGCCCTTGAGCTCCTGGGCCTTGCCTTCGGCGCGCAGTTTGTCATTGCCGGTCGCTTTACCGACGCCTTGCTTGATATTGCCCACGGCCTCGTTGGCCAGGCCCTTCGCTTTGTCCTTGGTGCCACTCATGGGATGTCTCCTTGCAAGAAAGACACGGGGAATCGTGTCGACAACAGATCGACCCGCCGCCACTCGCCAGAGTTTCAATGGCTTGCGTTGCCATCAGCCGAACGGCAAACAGCGGGCGAATATCGCACCGAATCGCCGCCCGGCATGCCGCCCCGGCCTGCCCTTGCCCTAGAATCGCGCCCAGACAGGCCGCCCGCCCGAGGCGCGCCACATAACAACAAACAGTCAGTGGAAACCCGCACCATGCGCCTGATGCCTGCGCTGGCAGCCCTGCTGCCGCTGCTCCCCTTGCCCGCCCTTGCCGCCGCAAACCCCGTACAAACCCTCACCGTCGAGCGCTACGCCGACGACGGCCAGCCCGGCACCCTGCGCTGGGCCATCGAGACCAGCAACCAGAACCCCGGCCATTACCGCATCGAGATCGCCGCAGTGGGCAAGCCGCCCTACGTGATCAAACCCACCCGCGCGCTGCCCGAAATCAAGGGCCCGGTCAGCCTGAGCGGCCAGCCCTGGGCCCGCGACGGCCAGTACGTGGCCATCGATGGCAGCGGCTACATCAAGGATGAAGGCGTGCGCACCTGCCCTGGCGCCGTGCCCGGGCAGTTCGGCACCAACGTGCGCACCACCACCCACCCCGGCCTGGTGCTGCGCGACACCCAGGGCGTGCATATCCAGGGCCTGGAGGTGCGTAACTTCTGCATCGGCATCTTGCTCAACCGCGCCAGCAACAACGTCATCGAAGACAACCGCATCACCGCCAACAAGGGCGGCGCAGGCATCATGCTCACCGGCGACGACGGCGCCGGCAACCCCACCGCCACCACCACGAACAACAACAAGGTGCTGCGCAACCAGTTGCTGGACAACGGCGACGGCCTGGAGCTGACCCGCGGCGCGGCGTTCAACCTGGTGGCCGACAACCTGTTCCGCTCAACGCCCGCCAACCCCGAGCCGTCGCAAGGCATCGAGATTCTGCTGGGCAACGACAACAGCGTGGTACGCAACCGTTTCGAGAACTATTCCGACGGCCTGCAGATCAACTGGGGCAAGCGCAACTACCTGGCCGCCAACACCTTCAGCGGCAACTCCATCGGCGTCAGCGTCACCGGCGAGGGCAATATCCTCGATGGCAACCTGATCCACGGCAACCGCATCGGCGTGGCCCTGCGCCCGGAACCCGACACCACCGCCACGCGCCTCACCGCCAACCGTATCTGGGGCAACAGCCAGGACATCCTCCGCTGCCAGGCCGGGGGCTCGTGCGTACCGGGCCAGCGTACCGGCGCCATCGTGTTCGGCGTGCCGGCCCAGGCCCATGCGCTGTATGTGGGCTCGCGGGGTGTCGGGGCGGACTTGCCAAAGAAGGACCAGGCGATCATCTGTGACGCCAAGGGCGAGCCCAAGCCGTGCCAGCCGTTGCCCAACCACAACCAGCAGCCACCGAAGCTGACCGGGTTTGCGGGCAATGTGCTGCGTGGCGAGGTGCAGGGGCCTGCGTCGAGCCTGTTGCGGGTGGAGTTGTTCGGCAATGCGGCCGCTGAAGGGCGCGAGGCCGAGCAGTACCTGGGTGAGGTGCTGGTGAACAGCGATGCCCAGGGGCAGGCGCGGTTTGCCCAGTTGCTGGAGCAGGTGGGTGGGTTGCAGAGCTTTACCGCGACGGTAACCCGCGTGGATGGGGCGACCTCGGAGCTTAGCCAGCCGCTTCGTCGTTGAGGCTTATGGCCCTATCGCCGGCAAGCCGGCTCCTACAGGGATCGCGCCGCCTGCAACCTGTGGGAGCGGGCTTGCCCCGCGATGAGCTCAGCCGCACAATGTCAGGCCTTTCTGGCGTCAACCCGCAGGAACCTGCATGAAACTCGACAAACCCAGTGCCATCGCCCGCCGTAACCTGGCCCTGGCCAACCCGGTGCTCTCCAGTGCCAACACCCTGTTCGCGATTCTCGACAAGAAGCGCAACCTGTGGTGGTTCGAAGTCCCCGTAGCCTTGCTGCGCAAGGGCCAGCCCGACTGGGTCAACCTGCTGCTGCACACGCCCGAAACCGACGCGTTGCAGCACTTGAAGGTGCCGGTCAACTTCCTGCGGGCTCATCAGGAGCAGATGGAAGTGCGCAACCCCGGCAAGCGCCGCTCGACCATCAGCCTGGCCCTGAGCGCCGACCGCGACTCACTGCTGCGCGACACCCGCCCGGGCGGCGAGCAGCTGGATTTCCGTACCTTCGTGCAGGCCTGATCAGGCCCGCTCGATGCGGTCGTCATGGATGACGATCTTGCCCTGCTTGAACAACGCGCCAATCGCCTTCTTGAAGTTGCCCTTGCTGACGTTGAACATCTGGCTGATCACCGCCGGGTCGCTCTTGTCGCACACCGGCAGCACCCCACCGGCGGCTTCCAGGCGCTGCATGATCTGCTCGTGCAGGCCGTCGGCCAAGGCCTGGCCCACCGGCTGCAGGCTCAGGGCGATCTTGCCGTCGTGACGCACTTCCTTGATGAAGCCCTTCTCGTGCATGCCCGAACGCAGGAACTTGAACACCTCGTTCTTGTGGATCAGGCCCCAGTGGCGGTTGTTGATGATGGCCTTGAAGCCCATCGGCGTCTCGCCGGCCACCAGCAGTTCCACCGGCTGGCCGGGCTTGTAGTCGGCAGGCGTGGTGTCCAGATAGCGGTCCAGCTTGGCGGTAGCGGTGATACGCCGGGTGCGCTTGTCGAGGTACGCGTGTACCACGCAATAGTCGCCGATCTTCAGCGGCCGCGACTCTTCCGAATAGGGCATCAGTAGGTCCTTGGACAGGCCCCAGTCGAGGAAAATGCCTGCGCCGTTGATGTCCTTGACCTTGAGGCTGGCGAACTCGCCCACCTGCATCTTGGGTTTTTCGGTGGTGGCGATCAGCTGGTCTTCGCTGTCCAGGTATATGAACACGTTCAGCCAATCGTCCAGCTCAAGCTCGGCATCCTTGGGGAAGTAGCGCCGTGGCAGCAGGATTTCGCCGTCGGCACCGCCGTCCAGGTACAGGCCGAATTCCACGTGTTTCACGATTTGCAAACTGTTGTAACGCCCAAGCAGAGCCATTTGTGAAGATCCTCAAGACAAGGCGGCTATTCTAACACCTGACCCGTTCGCCCGCCTGCGGGCACATCTGCCGGAACCGCCACGCCCACCTTGCGTCTACCGCCTGGCAAGCTTTTGCAAGGAATCGCTCATGCCCCTACGCCTGATCAAAACCCTGCTCACTTTTCTAGCCATCGCCCTGGCGCTCGGCGCCTGCAGCCGCATCGACCTGGCCTACCGCAATCTCGACCGCCTGGTGCCCTGGTCGCTGGGCGACTACCTGGCCATGAACCGCCAGCAAAAAAGCCTGCTCGACGAACGGCTGAAGGAGCACCTGGCCTGGCACTGCAAAACCCAGCTACCCGGCTACCTCGACTGGCTCGACCGCGTCCGCCTGATGGTGGCCAACGACGCGGTCACCGACCAGGCCCTGCAGCAGCGCACCGACGAGGCCCGCCAGGCCATCGGCCGGGTCGCCGAAGAAATCACCCCCTCCGCCACCGAACTGCTGCGCGGCATGAACGACAGCCAGGTGGCCGAGATGCGCCAGGCGTTTCGCGATGACATTGCCGAACGGCAGAAGGAATACGTCGACACGCCGCTGGCCAAACAGGTCGAACAGCGCGCCACGCGCATGCAAAAGCGCCTGGAGCCGTGGCTGGGCGAGCTCAACGCCCAACAGCGCCTGCGGGTGATGAGCTGGAGCCAGGCCCTGGGCGACCAGAACCGCCAGTGGATCGCCAACCGCGCCCACTGGCAGCAGCAACTGGTGCTGGTGATGGACCAGCGCGCATCGCCAAGCTTCGAGCCACGCCTGGCGCAACTGCTGCAACGCAAGGAAAGCCTGTGGACGCCGGAGTACAAGGTGGCCTTCCAGAACACCGAGCAGCAGGCGCGCAGCCTGCTGGTGGACCTGATGAAGCAGAGCAGCCCGCAGCAGAAGGCGTTGTTGCAGCAGCGGCTGGGCAAGGTGCGTACGGATTTCAGCGAGTTGAAGTGCCTGAAGGGGTAAAGGCTACTGGCCTCATCGCCGGCAAGCCGGCTCCTACAGGGATGGCATGGACCTGAAGGTAATGCGATCCCTGTGGGAGCGGGTTTACCCGCGAACACCGGCGGAGCCGGTGCCAGCTATCGCGTCGCCTGCTTCGCGGTGGTCCGGCACTCCGGTACACCCGCTCCCACAGGGCGCGCGTCTGCCTTCAAAAATTGGACAAGACAGTTGTTCCCACACTCCGCGCCAGCGCATTCGGGCTTTACCTAACGCCCCTTGCGCCGATACGGAAACACATCGATCACCTTCCCCGACCGGATCGCCCCCTGCAGCCCCTGCCAATAATCGGCATCGTAAAGCTCGCCATGTAATCGGCTGAACAGCCGCCGCTGGCCGATATCGGCAAACAAGAACGGCGGGAATTCCTCGGGGAACACGTCTAGGGGCCCGATCGAATACCAAGGCTCGCCAGACATCTCGTCCTCGGGGTAGCGCGGCGGCGGAATATGGCGAAAGTTCACCTCGGTCAGGTAGCTGATCTCGTCATAGTCGTAGAACACCACCCGGCCATGGCGGGTGACGCCGAAGTTTTTCAGCAGCATGTCGCCGGGGAATATGTTGGCCGCTGCCAGTTGCTTGATCGCCAGCCCGTAGTCCTCAAGCGCCTCCAGTACCTGGGCTTCGCTGGCGTGCTCCAGGTATAGGTTGAGCGGGGTCATGCGCCGCTCGGTCCAGCAGTGGCGGATCAACACCGTGTCGCCCTCCAGCGCCACTGTGGACGGTGCCACCTCCAGCAGCTCGGCCAGGCATTCGGGCTCGAACTTGGCTAACGGGAAGCGAAAATCGGCGAACTCCTGGGTATCGGCCATGCGCCCGACACGGTCGACGCTTTTCACCAGGCGGTATTTCTCGATCACCGTGGCCCGGTCGACCGTCTTCGATGGCGAGAAGCGGTCCTTGATGATCTTGAATACGGTGTTGAAGCCCGGCAGGGTGAACACGCTCATCACCATACCGCGCACCCCCGGGGCCATGACGAAGCGGTCGTCGCTGCCGGCCAGGTGGTTGATCAGTGCACGGTAGAACTCCGACTTGCCATGCTTGTAGAAGCCGATGGAGGTGTACAGCTCGGCGATGTGCTTGCCCGGCAGAATGCGTTTGAGGAAGTTGACGAACTCCGCCGGCACCGGCACATCGACCATGAAGTACGAGCGGGTGAAGGAGAAGATGATCGACACCTCGGCCTCATCGGTGATCAGCGCGTCGGCCTCGATGCCATGGCCCTCGCGGTGCAGCAACGGGATCACCAGCGGCCACTGCTCGTCGCTGTTGTACAACCGGCCCACAAGATAAGCGCCCTTGTTGCGGTACAGCACCGGGGTGAACAGTTCCAGGGCCAGGGTTGGGTCCTTGCACACCCAGTCCGGCAGGCACTCACGCAGTTGCGCTTGCAGCCGGGCCAGGTCGCCCTCCAGGTCAGCGAACGGCGTGCCGAATACGTAATCGGCAAAAACCGCCCTGAGCAGCCCGTCAAGCCCGCCATCCGGGCGATAGGTGCGGGTTTGCGCAGCGCGCTCGCGGCCGCGCATCGATGGCCGGGTGGTGTGGATGAACATGCAGCCGTCGTTGATCAGGTCATGGCTGAACAGGCTGCAGAACAGCGAGTTGTACCAGGTTTCCGACAGTTCATCGTCCAGCCGCGGGTCGATCAGGCGAATGTAGGCGTTCTTCACCAGCGGCCATTGCTCGACGTCCAGCAGCACCTGCGCCTCGAAACCCTGGCGCAGCCGGTCGCGCGCCTCGACGACCTGTTCTTCGTACAGGTTGATGCGCGCCGCCGCAGCCTGCTGGATGTCTTGCCAGCGCGCCTGTTCGAAGCGCTCGCGGGCGCCCAGGGTGATACACCTGAAGTGCTCGCGGTAGTCGTCGAAGCCGTCGAGGATCATCCGCGCGATATCGGCGGCGGGCCAGGTGGGGGTCATGCGCGAAGCCTCGATGCAGGGTAAGTCACAGAGCTTAGCCGCCTGCAGGGGTTTCGGCCCTATCGCGGGGCAAGCCCGCTCCCACGGATCGATGCGAGGCAGACTGTCTTGTGCTTCCCGTAGCGGCCCCATCGCCGGCAAGCCGGCTCCTACAGGTACCGCGCAGACGTTAAGGCCATGCGGTCCATGTGGGAGCGGGCTTGCCCCGCGATAGGGCCGGTAGGGTGATACACCGCAAGAAAGCACAAGAATCCCCCCGTTCCCTCACGTACACTCGCGCCCCTGCCCTACCGCCGGAGACCACCGTGAGCCCCATCGCCCTTGCCCGCCTGCTGACCCTTGCCGCTGTCTGGGGCGCGAGTTTCCTGTTCATGCGCATCATCGCCCCGGAACTCGGCACCGTGCCCACAGCGTTCTTCCGGGTGTCGATCGCCTGCCTGGGGCTGGTGGCAATCCTCGCCGCCGCGCGGGTGCGCTGGGACTTTCAGGGCAAGCTCGGCGCCTGCCTGGTGCTGGGCATGATCAACTCAGGCATCCCCGCGACCTTCTATTCGGTGGCCGCCCAGGTACTGCCGGCCGGCTACTCGGCGATCTTCAACGCCACCACGCCGCTGATGGGCGTACTGATCGGCGCCTTGTTCTTCCGCGAAGCCATGACCCTGCCCAAGCTGTGCGGCATCTTCCTCGGCCTGTTCGGCGTCGGCATTCTCAGCGGTGCCGGCCCCGTGGCGCTGGACTGGGCCCTGCTGCAGGGCGCCCTGGCGTGCCTGGCAGCGACCACCTGCTACGGCTTTGCCGGTTTTCTTGCCCGGCGCTGGGTCAGCGGGCTGGACAGCCGCCTGTCGGCACTGGGCAGCATTCTCGGCGCCACCTTGCTGCTGACCCCGCTGTTCGCCTGGAGCGCCCTGGCCCAGCCACCTGCCAGCTGGGGCGGCTGGCAGGTGTGGGCGTCGCTGCTGGGCCTGGGCCTGGTGTGCACGTCCTTTGCCTACATCCTGTACTTCCGCCTGCTGGCCGAAATCGGCCCGGTCAAGGCCAGCACCGTGACCTTCCTGATCCCGGCGTTCGGCGTGTTGTGGGGGGCGTGGCTGCTGGACGAGCCGCTGTCGATGGCGCACCTGTATGGCGGGGTGCTGATTGGTGTGGCGTTGTGGCTGGTGTTGCGCCCCGCTCGGCAGTGAAACGCCGTCGTGTAGGAGCGGCCTTGTGTCGCGAAAAGGCCGCAAAGCGGCCCCGCCGATTCTGCGTCAACGCATGGACCGTGGGACCGCGTTGCGGTCCTTTCGCGACACAAGGCCGCTCCTACAGAGGCCCTTCAGGCCTGGGCAGGCTTCAATGCCGGCTTACGGAACACAAACAACAACCCCACCACGATCAACCCCATCCCCAGCAGGCTCAGCGGCGCCAGGCGGTTACCGAAGATGATGAAGTCCATCACCGCGGTCACCGCCGGCACCAGGTAGAACAGGCTGGTGACATTGACCAGGTTGCCCCGGGCGATCAACCGGTACAGCAGCAGGGTCGCCAGCAACGACACCACCAGCCCCATCCACAGCAGCGCGCCAACGAAGCTGGCGCTCCACTGCACCTGCAGCGGCTGCAACGGGGCAAACACCGCGCACATGGCAAAGCCTGCAAGGTATTGCAGCGGCAAGGTGCCCATGGGGTTGTCGGTGATGCGCTTTTGCAGGATGGAACCTGCGGTCATGCTGGCCAGCGCCAGCAGGGCGAACAGCATGCCGGCCAGCGACACGCCGCCCAGGTTGATGCCCTGGTACACCACCATCACCAGCCCGCCGAGCCCCAGCGCCAGGCCGAACAGCCGGCTCCATGAGCGCTGGCGCTCCATCAGCACCACGGTAAGGATCGGTTGCACGCCCATCACCGTGGCCATCACGCCCGGCGTGACATGGGTATTGAGCGCCAGCAGGTAGAAGATCTGGTAGGCCCCCAGCAGCACGCAGCCGGTGCCCAGGGCCCGCAGAATCGCGCCACGGCTGCGCGGCCAGCGCAGCCCCAGCAACGGGCCGATCAGCAGCAGGCCGCTGAGCGCCAGCGCCGAGCGCAGCAGCAGGAAGGCGAACGGGCTGGCCTGGGCCAGGCCAAGCTTGGAGACGATCGCGCCGCTGCTCCACAGCAGGACGAACAGGCTGGTGGTGGCCGCCGAGGCCACGGATGCTTTGTTGAAGACAGACATGTATTGCCACCTGTATGGGCAAGGAAAGCCGTACGGGCGGATCTATCGCGTAATGAAGGGATAGCCGACCGTGTTCAGTAGGTTGCGGGTGTGAATGGGCTCAGCCCAGCACGACCACGCAAGGAGGCGGAGCTACGCCGCCTACGACGCCACTGACAGGTGGTGGATAGTGACTGATGAAGACCGGCTGCTGGCTGCCGCGCACGACCATGCCCGCGACTGGCGCAAGGGCAAAAGCGGTGGTGGTTGGCGTGGCTGGCATTGGGTGGGTCTTCAGGGGAAGTGGAATGTTTCGGAATATAACGGTGAATCCAGGATCCGGCAATAGCCTGTCAGGGCCTCATCGCCGGCAAGCCGGCTCCTACAGGGGAAGTGCATAATCTGTAGGAGCCGGCTTGCTGGCGATGAGGCCGGGGCAGACTACAACCGAATCAGAACAACCAACGGTACAACAAGTAAGCCACCACCACCGCCAGCACCGGCCGCAGCACGCGGTAGGCCTTGGGGTTCGCGCGCTTGAAGGTTTTCACCCGCGCGCTGATGACATTGCTGAAGCGCTTGCTCCAGGCATAGGCCTGGTTGATCCCGCCCACGCGCTCGTCGTCGGTGTTCTGCGGCGCGGTGGCGCGGCCAAGGAAGGCGCTGACCTGGCGGTTGATGCGGGTCATCAGCGGGCTGTTGAGCGGGCGCTCGACGTCGCAGAACAGGATCACCCGGGTGACGTCGGTCTCGTTCTTCACCCAGTGCACGTAGGTTTCATCGAACATCACATCCTCACCGTCACGCCAGGCGTAGGGCTGGCCGTCGACGTAGATGCGGCAGGCATCGGAGTTCGGCGTGGTCAGGCCCAGGTGGTAACGCAGGGAACCGGCGAACGGGTCGCGGTGCGGGTTCAGGTGGCTGCCGCCGGGCAACAGGGCGAACATCGCGCCCTTGACGTTGGGGATGCTGCTGACCAGCTCGACAGTTTTCGGGCACAGCGCTTCGGCCGAGGGCAGCGGTTTGTCGTACCACTTCAGGTAAAAGCGCTTCCAGCCCTTCTTGAAGAACGAGCCAAAGCCTGCGTCGTTGTCTTTTTCTGCGGCGCGGATGTAGCCCTCGTCGAACAGGCGCATGGCCTCCTCGCGGATGGTTTGCCAGTTATCCTTGAGCACGTCCAGCTCGGGGAAGCGCTGGCGGTCGAGGTAGGGCTTGGACGGCACACCCGAGAACAGGTACATCAGCGCGTTGTACGGGGCGAACAGCGCCGAATGGTTGACGAACTGGCGCAGCACCGGCAGGCGCGCCTTGCCGCGCAGGTGCACGAACAGCACGCTGGCGATGAACACCAGCAGCACACCGGCCTTGGCGACGAAGGAAAAGGTCATGCAACACTCCTTGGAGGGGAAATCAGGCCATCCCCGGATAGCCGGACATCATAAACCCATCCGCCCCCGGGACAAACCACCGGGGGCGCAAGGCTTTAGTCACAGATTGTGCAATAAACGGCAGGAAGGGATATTGCGCCGGATCAGCGGTGAGGACTGATCGAAACCACTGCCCGGCTTTTCTGTGGGAGCGGGTTTCCGGAGTGCCGGACCACCGCGAAGCAGGCAACCCGGTACAGGGCACCGGCTGCGCCGGTGATCGCCGGCAAGCCGGCTCCTACAGGGTTACTGCTGGGTTTCCTGCTCGCTGAACAGGTCGCTGAACAGCATGCTCGACAGGTAGCGCTCGCCGGAGTCCGGCAAAATCACCACGATGGTCTTGCCCTGCATCTCCGGCTTCTCGGCCAGGCGTACCGCCACCGCCATGGCCGCGCCGCAGGAAATACCACACAGAATCCCCTCCTCCTGCATCAGGCGGATGGCCATGGCCTTGGACTCTTCATCGGTCACCGTCTCCACCTGGTCGACGATCGACAGGTCGAGGTTCTTCGGCACAAAACCTGCGCCAATGCCCTGGATCTTGTGCGGGCTGGGCGTGAGCTCTGCGCCGGCCAGGGTCTGGCTGATCAGCGGCGAGCTTGCCGGCTCCACCGCCACCGACAGGATCGACTTGCCCTGGGTGTGCTTGATGTAGCGCGACACGCCGGTAATGGTACCGCCGGTACCCACGCCAGCCACCAGCACGTCCACCGCGCCGTCGGTGTCATTCCAGATTTCCGGGCCGGTGGTCTTTTCGTGAATGGCCGGGTTGGCCGGGTTTTCAAACTGGCCCGGCAGGAAGTACTGGGCAGGGTCCGAGGCGACGATCTCGTTGGCCTTCTCGATGGCGCCCTTCATGCCCTTGGCAGGCTCGGTCAGCACCAGTTCAGCGCCCAGGGCCTTGAGCACCTTGCGCCGCTCCAGGCTCATCGAGGCCGGCATGGTCAGCATCAGCTTGTAACCACGGGCGGCGGCGACGAAGGCCAGGCCAATGCCGGTGTTGCCCGAGGTGGGCTCGACGATGGTCATGCCCGGCTTGAGCTTGCCGCTGCTTTCGGCGTCCCAGACCATGTTCGCGCCGATCCGGCATTTGACCGAGTAGCCCGGGTTGCGCCCTTCGATCTTGGCCAGGATGGTCACCCCGCGCGGGGCGATGCGGTTGATCTGCACCAGCGGCGTGTTGCCGATGGAGTGGGCGTTGTCTGCGTAGATACGGCTCATGGCAGGGTCCTTGGGGGTTCGAGTGATGCAACTGAATACGAAAGGTTAAGCCTGCAGCACAGGTGCGTAAAGCCCGTTCGAACTCGCCGACGCCACCTGCGGTCAACCGCTCACCCTGGCGCGGAGAACGCACCGATGAAAGCCCGCTACCGCTGGCCGCTGATCACCCTGGGCAGCCTGCTGGTGCTGCTGGTGGCGCTGCACCTGGCGCTGCCGTACCTGGTGCGCGACTATCTGAACGACAAACTTGCCAGCATGGGCGACTACCACGGCCAGGTGGCCGACGTGGACCTGGCCTGGTGGCGCGGGGCCTACAAGATCAACGGCCTGAAAATCGTCAAGGTGACCGGCAAGGTGCCGGTGCCGCTGCTGGACGCGCCGCTGATCGACCTGTCGGTGAGCTGGCATTCGCTGTGGTACGACCACGCGGTGGTGGCCAAGGTCATCTTCGCGCAGCCACAACTCAACTTCGTCGACGGCGGCAACCAGCAGGACTCCCAGACCGGCCAGGGCACCGACTGGCGCCAGCAATTGGAAAAGCTGGTACCCATCACCCTCGATGAAGTACGCATCGAACAAGGCACCCTGAGCTTTCGCAACTTCACCTCGCAGCCGCCGGTCAATCTCAAGGCCACCCAGCTGGACGCCAGCATCCGCAACCTGACCAACGTGCGCGACCCGAAGGGCCGGCGCGACGCCAGCTTCGACGCCACCGCCGTGCTGTTGGGCGATGCCCGGGTCGAAAGCAGCGCAACCTTCGACCCGTTCAGCGACTTCGACGACTTTCAGTTCCGCCTGCGCGCCACCGGCATCGAGCTGCGCCGGCTCAACGACTTTGCCAGCGCCTATGGCAAGTTCGACTTCAATGCCGGGCACGGTGACCTGGTGATCGAAGCCGATGCGCTGGACGGCCGGCTCAATGGCTATATCAAGCCGCTGCTGCGGGATGTGGACGTGTTCAACTGGCAGCAGGACGTCGAGAACCGCAACAAAGGCATCTTGCGTTCGGTGTGGGAGGCGCTGGTGGGGGCCAGCGAGACCGTGCTGAAGAACCAGCGCAAGAACCAGTTCGCCACCCGCGTAGAGCTCAGCGGCAGCGTGCACCAGCAGGATATCAGCGCCTTCGAGGCGTTTTTGCAGATCCTGCGCAACGGGTTCATCCAGGCGTTCAATGCACGCTATGAGCAGCCCAAGCCTGATTCCGACTGAAGCGCGGGTGACGGGCCATTCAGGGACTGAATACCCGGTCTGCGTTTTCAGTCGCCGAACCGCACGTTATAGTCGTTTGAAATCTTGAATATCGTGTCGTCTGTGCGGGCCCCTTCGCGGGTAAACCCGCTCCCACAGGTACGGTGCATTCGCTTGAAGCGGCGCAATACCTGTGGGAGCGGGTTTACCCGCGAAAGGGCCCGCACAGGCCTACCTCTGAGGATCGCTTCATGAAGTTCGAAGGCACCCGCGACTACGTCGCCACAGACGACCTGAAACTGGCGGTGAACGCGGCCATCACCCTGGAACGCCCGCTGCTGGTCAAGGGCGAGCCGGGCACCGGCAAGACCATGCTCGCCGAACAGCTGGCGGCTTCCTTCGGCGCGCGCCTGATCACCTGGCACATCAAGTCCACCACCAAGGCCCACCAGGGCCTGTACGAGTACGACGCGGTCAGCCGCCTGCGCGACTCGCAACTGGGCGTGGACAAGGTCCACGACGTACGCAACTACCTGAAAAAGGGCAAGCTGTGGGAGGCCTTCGAGGCCGATGAGCGGGTGATCCTGCTGATCGACGAAATCGACAAGGCCGACATCGAGTTCCCTAACGACCTGTTGCAGGAACTCGACAAGATGGAGTTCTACGTCTACGAAATCGACGAGACCATCAAGGCCAAACAGCGCCCGATCATCATCATCACCTCCAACAACGAAAAAGAGCTGCCCGACGCCTTCCTGCGCCGCTGCTTCTTCCACTACATCGCCTTCCCCGACCGCAACACCCTGCAGCAGATCGTCGACGTGCACTACCCCAACATCAGCCAGTCGCTGGTCAGCGAGGCGCTGGACGTGTTCTTCGACGTGCGCAAGGTGCCGGGCCTGAAGAAAAAGCCCTCCACCTCCGAGCTGGTCGACTGGCTGAAACTGCTGATGGCCGACAATATCGGCGAGGCGGTGCTGCGCGAACGCGACCCGACCAAGGCCATTCCGCCACTGGCCGGCGCCCTGGTGAAGAACGAACAGGACGTGCAGTTGCTCGAGCGCCTGGCCTTCATGAGCCGGCGCGGCAACCGCTGACAGGAGCCGGGCCATGCTGCTCAACCTGTTCAATGAAATGCGCGCGGCCAAGGTGCCGGTGTCGGTGCGCGAGCTGCTCGACCTGCACCACGCCCTGCAAAAGCGCGTGGTGTTTGCCGACATGGACGAGTTCTACTACCTCGCCCGCGCCATCCTGGTGAAGGACGAACGCCACTTCGACAAGTTCGACCGGGCTTTTGCCGCCTACTTCAAGGGCCTTGAAAACCTCGACCGGCATATCGAGGCGCTGATCCCCGACGAATGGCTGCGCAAGGAGTTCGAACGCTCGCTGAGCGACGAGGAACGCGCGCAGATCCAATCCCTGGGCGGGCTGGACAAACTCATCGAAGAGTTCAAAAAGCGCCTCGAAGAGCAAAAGGAACGCCACGCCGGCGGCAACAAGTGGATCGGCACCGGCGGCACCAGCCCGTTCGGCTCCGGCGGTTTCAACCCCGAGGGGATCCGCGTGGGCGAGGCCGGCAAGCGCCAGGGCAAGGCGGTGAAGGTGTGGGACCAGCGCGAGTACAAGAACCTCGACGACCAGGTCGAACTGGGCACGCGCAACATCAAGCTGGCCCTGCGCCGGCTGCGCAAGTTCGCCCGCGAAGGCGCAGCCGAAGAGCTGGACATCGACGGCACCATCGACCACACCGCGCGTGACGCAGGTTTGCTGAACATCCAGATGCGCCCCGAGCGGCGCAATACGGTGAAGCTGCTGTTGCTGTTCGACATCGGCGGCTCGATGGACGCCCACGTGAAGGTGTGCGAAGAGCTGTTCTCGGCCTGCAAGACCGAGTTCAAGCACCTGGAGTACTACTACTTCCACAACTTCATCTATGAGTCGGTGTGGAAGAACAACCTGCGCCGCACCTCGGAGCGGTACTCCACCTTCGACTTGCTGCACAAGTACGGCGATGACTACAAGGTGGTGTTCGTCGGCGACGCGGCCATGGCGCCCTACGAGATCACCCAGCCGGGCGGCAGCGTCGAGCACTGGAACGAAGAAGCCGGCTATGTGTGGATGCAGCGCTTCATGGAGAAATTCAAAAAGATCATCTGGATCAACCCGTACCCCAGGCAAACCTGGGATTACACAGCCTCCACCCACCTGGTGCGGGACTTGATCGAGGACCGGATGTTCCCGCTGACCTTGCAGGGGTTGGAGGACGGCATGAGGTATCTGTCCAAGTAGTCAGGCCGGTGCACCACTCGCCTTGGTAGGAGCGGCCTTGTGTCGCGAAAGGGCTGCGCAGCGGCCCCGACCGTCTTGCATGATGCAAAGAATCTGGGGCCGCTGCGCGACCCTTTCGCGACACAAGGCCGCTCCTACACAGGCCGCGTTGCATCCGATACTTTTAGCGCCAGCTCTCTTTGACGGCCTTGCGCCGCCCGCCCAGCACCACCCAGCCAATCACCAGCAACAGGCTTTCGACCACGAACGCCAGCACAAAGCCGGCACCCACGCCCCAACCAATCGCCTCGGGCACCAGCAGCACCTGGTAGCTGTAGCCCTTTAGCGTCTCTTCACGCAGCGCCGGCTCCGGCTGCACCAGCACATGCCAGGTGCGACCAAACCACGAGCCTTGCAGCGCCTGCCACTCGTGCTCCAGCAGCTGGTTGCGGATCAGCAGGCTGTCGATGCTGTTGGCATCGCTGTTGAACACCGGGTCGTCACTGCTGCGGTAATGCCGCACCAGCGCCTGCAGGTCGCCGTTGAAGAAGCGCTGGGCGGTCTGCTTGAAGCCATCGAGCGCCTGGCGCGACTCGAGCAAATGCGCCTCGACCCGCTGGCTGTAGTCATTGACCAGCCCAGGCACCTGAATACCAGCCAGCAGGCCGAAGGTGAACAACAGCAACCGCAGGTAACTTCTGAACATTCAGCGTCCTTGGCTTTGCCCGTGGGCGACGCACTCGCCATGGCGCCACAGCGCCCATTGGCCGGGCTCGTAGCGGTTCCAGGTCTCGTTTTCGGTCAACGCCTCGGTGGCGATCACCGTGACCACGTCGTTGGGGGTTGTTTGCGTGTGAAAGTCGACGATCAGGTCGACATCCTTGAGCCGTGCGGCGCCAAACGGCGCGCGGCGGGTAATGTGCACCAGCTTGGTCGAGCAGAAGCAGAACAGCCAGTCGCCGTCGCTGAGCAGGCAGTTGAACACGCCCTTGCCGCGGTATTCGGCGCAGGCCTCGACCAGCACCGGCAGCAGTTGCTCGGCCTCCACAGGCTCGGGGAAGGCTTCACGAATGCGGTTGAGCAAGTCGCAGAAGGCCGCTTCGCTGTCGGTGTCGCCAATCGGCCGGTAGAAGGTACGCAGGCCGCTGAACTGGCCCAGCTGGCCGTTGTGCGCAAAGCACCAGTTGCGGCCCCACAGCTCGCGCACGAACGGGTGGGTGTTGGACAGGCAGACCTTGCCGACGTTGGCCTGGCGGATATGGCCGATGACCACTTCGCTCTTGATCGGGTAGCGTTGCACCAGGTTGGCCACCTCCGACTCGCTGCTCGCCGCCGGGTCCTGGAACAGGCGCAGGCCGCGCCCTTCGTAGAAGCCGATGCCCCAGCCGTCACGGTGCGGGCCGGTGCGGCCACCGCGCTGCATCAGGCCGGTGAAGCTGAAGACGATGTCGGTGGGGACGTTGGCGCTCATGCCCAGCAGTTCGCACATGTTCGCGGCTCCTGGTTACAGACGGGGTTCGACCCGGCCCTGGCCGGGGCCGCTGCGGCGTACCGGCTCGGCAGCAGGTTCTTCGCGGTAGCGGTCCTGCCGCGCGGCGGCCACCGGGGCGTCGACCATCACTTCGTCGTCTTCCTGGGTCTGGCGCTTGGCGGCGGCTTCACGCAGTGCGCGGCGCTCGCGGGCGCGTTTTTCCAGCGGCCAGCGAATCAGCACGAAGACAATGTAAAGGGCGAAGGCGAACATGCCGTACATGGCAAGGTCGGAGGCGGCGCGCCAGGCGTTGTTGCCCACCTTGAAAGCAACGTCCAGCGCGGTGATGGCGATGGCCGGGGCGAAGCTTTCCTTGACCGGGTCGACGATGGTCGGGCTGAGCAACAGCACGGCGACGATCACCCGCAGCGGCTCGCGCAGCCAGCGCCACATCCAGCCGGTGAACTTGAAAGCCACCAGCAGGCAACCCAGGGCGGCGACGGCGTATAGGCCCCAGGCCAACAGATAGTCGTGTTCGGTCATGGTGTTCGTGCAAGCCAGGCAAAGAGACGCCTATGATAAACACTTTTACCGGCGCAGGCGCCCCCTATACCCGTTCAGGACCGCGCCGGCCCCATTCGCGGGCAAGCCCGCTCCCACAGGATTGCACAGGCCTCGATAGCACTGACCCCCTGTAGGAGCGGGCTTGCCCGCGATGAGGCCGGCACAGGCTGCCCCCAATCATGAGACAGCGAATGCCCATCAAGCCCCCCATCGCCCACCAGGCCCCCGGCAACGACCCCTACGCCTGGCTGCAACAACGCGACACCCCCGAAGTACTGGCCTACCTGGAACAGGAAAACGCCTACCAGCAAGCCTGCCTGGCCGACCAGGCGCCCTTGCGCGAACAGCTGTTCGAAGAGATCAAGGGCCGCATCCTCGAAACCGACCTGTCGCTGCCCTCGCCCTGGGGCCCGTACCTCTACTACACCCGCACCACCGCCGGCGACGAATACCCGCGCCACTACCGCTGCCCGCGCCCGGCCGACGACAGCAACAGCGTCGACCAAAGCCGCGAAGAGCTGCTGCTCGACCCTAACGCCCTGGCCAACGGCGGCTTCCTGTCGCTGGGCGCGTTCAACATAAGCCCCGACCACCGCCTGCTGGCCTACAGCCTCGACACCAGCGGCGACGAGGTCTACACCCTGTACGTAAAAGATTTGGCCAGCGGCGCCCTGACCACCCTGCCCTTCGACGACTGCGACGGCAGCATGACCTGGGCCAACGACAACCAGACGCTGTTTTTTGCCGAACTGGACGACACCCACCGCCCCTGGCGCCTGCGCCGCCACACCCTCGGCGAAACCGGCGCCAGCACCGTGTTCGAAGAGCCCGACGGGCGCTTCTTCCTGCACTGCTACCGGGCAAGCTCCGAGCGCCAATTGGTGCTGCTGCTCAACAGCAAGACCACCAGCGAAGCCTGGGTGCTCGACGCCGCCACCCCGCAGGCCGCCTTTGCCTGCCTGGCACCACGGGTCGAAGGCCATGAATACTTCCCCGACCACGGCCAGCTCGACGGCCAGTGGCACTGGTTCATCCGCAGCAACCAGCAAGGCATCAACTTCGCCCTGTACCACGCCCCCGCCAGTGCGATACCGACCCGCGACGACTGGCAGGTGCTGGTGGCGCACCGCGATGATGTGATGCTCGAGGGCCTGAGCCTGAACGCCTCGGCACTGACCCTGAGCCTGCGCGAAGGCGGCCTGCCGATCATCGAGGTACGCCCCGAGGGCCTGGCGCCTTACCGGGTCGAACTGCCCGACGCCGCCTACAGCCTGTACGTACAGGACAGCCTGGAGTTCGCCAGCACGCGCATCCGCCTGCGCTATGAGGCGCTCAACCGCCCGGCCCAGGTGCGCCAGCTGGACCTGGCCACGGGCGCGCAGCAGGTGCTCAAGCAAACCCCGGTGCTCGGCGCCTTCGATGCCGACGACTACGTCAGCGAGCGTCTTTGGGCACAGGCCAAGGACGGCACCCGGGTGCCGATCAGCCTGGTGCGCCGCCGCAGCGACCTGGGCAAGCGCGTACCGCTTTATCTGTACGGCTACGGCGCCTACGGCGAGAGCCTCGACCCATGGTTCTCCCACGCCCGCCTGAGCCTGCTGGAGCGCGGCGTGGCCTTTGCCATCGCGCATGTGCGCGGCGGCGGCGAGCTGGGCGAAGCCTGGTACCGGGCCGGCAAGCAGGAGCACAAGCACAACAGCTTCGACGACTTCATCGCCTGCGCCGAGCATTTGATCGAAAGCGGCGTTACCGACAGCCAACACCTGGCCATCAGCGGCGGCAGCGCTGGCGGCCTGCTGATGGGCGCGGTACTCAACCTGCGCCCCGAGCTGTTCCGTTGCGCCATCGCCGAGGTGCCGTTCGTCGATGTGCTCAACACCATGCTCGACCCCGAGCTGCCGCTGACCGTCACCGAGTACGACGAATGGGGCAACCCCGAGGAGCCCGAGGTGTACGCGCGGATCAAGGCCTACGCCCCGTACGAGAACGTCAAGGCCCAGCCCTACCCGGCCATGCTGGTGATCGCCGGCTACAACGACAGCCGCGTGCAGTACTGGGAAGCAGCCAAGTGGGTGGCGCGCCTGCGCACCCTTAAGACCGACAACCACCTGTTGCTGCTCAAGACCGAGATGGGCGCCGGCCACGGCGGCATGAGCGGGCGCTACCAGGGGCTGCGCGACGTGGCACTGGAGTACGCGTTCGTCTTCAATGAGCTGGGCGTTGTGTAAAACGGGTTTTTCGTTGTCATAGGCTTCGGTCACCCGAGCTGAGGTGACGCAGTCCCTGTGGGAGCGGGCTTGCCCGCGAAGCAGACGCCGCTGTGGATGGCACGGGCTTCGCCCGTGTTCGCGGGTAAACCCGCTCCCACAGGGATTGCATGAGCTTCACTGTAGGAGCCGGCTTGCCGGCGATGAGGCCGGTTCAGGCAGCACAAGCCAGTTGCTGCCACAGGGGCCCTGCAGTGCCTCCCAGACATTCGAAGAAGAACAACCCATGCCAGAAGAACTGCACCTGCACGCCGAAATCCGCGACATGCTCATGGATTGCGGCCTGTTCGACACCCTCCAGCCCGGCGACTTTCTCACCGCCGCCGGCTATTTCAGCCTGAGCACCATCGACGAAGGCCAAACCATCTTCAGCGAAGGCGATGCCGGTACCTTCATGTGCATCCTGCACCACGGCGTGGTGTCGGTACGCAAGACCGACGGCCATGGCGCGCAAGGCGAAGTCGCCACCCTGCGCAGCGGCCGGGCGTTCGGTGAAATGGCCGTGCTTGACGGCGAGCGGCGCTCGGCTACGTGCGTGGCGGCCAGCCAGTGCCAGTTGCTGACCCTGGGCAAGGACTCGCTGGACAAGATGCTCAACGAAGCGCCGCGCATAGCCGCGCGGATCATCCGCGCGCTGGCGGTGACGCTGTCGAAGCGCTTGCGCATGCAAGATGGCCAACGCCTGGCGTAAAGCCTGACACTCCCACTGTAGGAGCCGGCTTGCCGGCGATCACCGGCGCAGCCGGTGCCATCCATAACCTTCACCGGCCCTATCGCCGGCAAGCCGGCTCCTACAGGGGCGCTCGCTCGGGTTGCTTGGCCGGCTCCGGCTGCAACCCCGGCAACGGCTGGTCCTTCGGCGGCCCGGGCACGGGCATCGGCGGCAACAGCGGTGCCCCTGGCTGGCCGGCGCCGGCCTTGGGCGGCGTGCTGGGGGTGATCTGCGGGTAAGGCGTGGGCGTGGGTGTACCCGGGGCACCGGGCGCGGGGGTGAGCGGCCGGACCTGCTGGCCGGCGGCCTGGGCCATGGGCACAGCCGCCAGCAGCAACGCGGCGAGGATTGCAGGCAACATCGGCAGCCTCCTGTCGGGAACCTGGTTACAGGCTATGCCGACTCCGGCGTTTTCGCCTGTCCGTCCACGCCACTGGCGCGCTAGACTCAAGGGCATAACCGTCATTCAAGCCTGATAATCAAAAAGGTAACACCATGAGCTCCCCCTCCGCCGCCACCGCCCGCCTCGACCGCATCCTCGCCGACGCCAAGCGCGACAAGGAAATGGGTTACCGCGACAAGGCGCTGAAAATGTACCCCCACGTGTGCGGCCGCTGCGCCCGCGAGTTCTCCGGCAAGCGCCTGTCGGAGCTGACCGTGCACCACCGTGACCACAACCACGACAACAACCCCCAGGACGGCTCCAACTGGGAGCTGCTGTGCCTGTACTGCCACGACAACGAACACTCGCGCTACACCGACCAGCAGTATTTCTCGGAATCATCCCTGAGCTCGCCCAAAGCCGCGGTCGCAACCCATAATCCATTCGCAGCGCTCGCTGAACTGATGAAGAAGTGAGCACAAAAAGAAACGTCGAGTATTGAAGTCTTCAATACTCTTTGGCGTTGCCAAGCCACGGCTGTGCGAGAGACAACCATCGGACACTTACAAAAAAACCGGCAAACGCAAGTTTGCCGGTTTTTAAGTGCGGGCCGCTTGCTCGGCAGCCATCGGTCGGGGTGGGTTACAACAATCCGATAAAGTCCTCTTTGCTCAAGTCGGAAATACCGACCAGCTGGATGGAAAACTCTGCATCGGCATCCTTGTCAGTGCTGCCATGCAGCATGACGTAGTCATTTCCGTTGTCATCCTTCAAGGTTTCCCACCACAGCTGCTTGGCAGCTTTGCCGAGCAATCCGTCGTTGTTCTGGTCTAGCCAGGTGAAACCCTTGAGTGCCGAAAAGTCGATCTTGTCACCGTCGGCTCTGCTGAAGTCTTCAATGACATCCTGGGTGCCTTTGGCGGCAAGCCCCAGATCGATGAGCGAAGCGAACTTGAAGATGTCTTTGCCCGCACCGCCTGTCATGTGGTCGGTTCCGGCACCGCCAATCAGGATGTCGTCACCATCGCCACCGTACAACGTGTCATTACCAGCACCGCCGTTGAGGATGTTGTCGGCGGCGTTACCGGTGAGGATATTGTTCGCTGCGTTGCCGGCCAGGTTCAGTTTGGTGCTGCCTGTCTGGCTGGCGTCAAGATGCTCCAGGTTGGCAGCCAGGGTCAGGGTAGTGGCTTTCTCAAGGTTTGCTTCACCGCGCAATTGCAGGGTGTCGTTAGCACCTTCGTCTTTGCCGGCTTTCTCGATGATGCTGTCTTCGAGAGCGACGCTGTAGCTACCGGGTTTACCCTTGGTGACCAGGTCAACCACGTAGGTATCGTCGCCCTTGCCGCCGATCAGCTTGTCCACGCCCCTGCCACCGTCAAGAATGTTGCGGCCATCGTTACCCGAGAGGGTATTGGCCAGCTCATTGCCAGTGGCGTTGAGGTCGAGACCGCCAGTCAGGGTGACGTTTTCGACGTTGGCGTAGCCTGCAAGCTCTATGTCGAGCGTGTTGCTGACAAGGGTATCGATGCCCTCATTGGCAAGTTCTTCCACCACGTCACCGGCGTTATGCAACACGTAGGTATCGTTGCCCTTGCCGCCGCGCAAGGTGTCAAAACCGCTGCTGTTGAGGCCACCGTCGAGGGTGTTGTTGCCATCGTTGCCGATCAGGATGTTGGCTTGAGCATTACCAGTAGCGTTGAGGGCGGCCTTGCCGCTCAGGGTGACGTTTTCCACGTTGGCAAACTTGGCAAGCGCCAGGTCGATGCTCAACAACGACGTTTCGACGGTGTCGTTGCCTTCACCTTCGTTTTCAGTGATCACATCGTCCTTGTGCTTGAGCACGTAGGTGTCATCCCCCAGCCCCCCGGCCATCACGGTGCCCGAGCTGTTGGCGGACAGCCGGTTATCGGCCTCGTTACCAAGCAACTGGAACAGGCCCGCACCGGTCAGGTTGATGTTCTCGACGTGGGTATCTGCAAGGTCGATGACGGTTCGTTCGCCCTTGGCGGCAGTACTTTTGAAAACAACCTGCAAGGTGTCGTTACCTTCGCCGGCGTTTTCGACAACACGGGCCAGGTCGCTCTGGGTATTGATGACATAGGTGTCATCGCCAGCGAGGCCGGCCAGCTCGGCTGCACCGCCTTTGCCATCAAGGGTGTTGGCCCCGGCATTACCGGTCAGGGACTTGGCGTTCTTGTGGCCAACCAGGTTGAGGGCGATATCACCGGTGCCACTGGCGTCGAGGTGCTCCAGGTTGGCAGCCAGGGTCACCACACTGGTTTTGGCCGTTTTCAGGTCATCCTTGAGCTGAGCCAGCACATCGCCTTCAACACGCAGTTTCAGGGTGTCATCACCGCCATTGACGTTTTCGGTGACTGTATCTTCCAGCACCAAGGTCGCGGACGCGCCTTTGCCTTTGACGATCAGGTCAACGGTGTAGGCGTCATCGCCTGCGCCGCCGATCAACTTGTCCACCCCCTTGCCGCCGTCGAGCTTGTTCGCGCCCTCGTTACCGATCAGGGTATTGGCCAGATCACTGCCAGTGGCGTTGAGGTCGAGACCGCCAGTCAGGGTGACGTTTTCGACGTTGGCGTAGCCTGCAAGCTCTATGTCGAGCGTGTTGCTGACAAGGGTATCGATGCCCTCATTGGCAAGTTCTTCCACCACGTCACCGGCGTTATGCAACACGTAGGTATCGTTGCCCTTGCCGCCGCGCAAGGTGTCAAAACCGCTGCTGTTGAGGCCACCGTCGAGGGTGTTGTTGCCATCGTTGCCGATCAGGATGTTGGCTTGAGCATTACCGGTAGCGTTGAGGGCGGCCTTGCCGCTCAGGGTGACGTTTTCCACGTTGGCAAACTTGGCAAGCGTCAGGTCGATGCTCAACAACGACGTTTCGACGGTGTCGTTGCCTTCACCTTCGTTTTCAGTGATCACATCGTCCTTGTGCTTGAGCACGTAGGTGTCATCCCCCAGCCCCCCGGCCATCACGGTGCCCGAGCTGTTGGCGGACAGCCGGTTATCGGCCTCGTTACCAAGCAACTGGAACAGGCCCGCACCGGTCAGGTTGATGTTCTCGACGTGGGTATCTGCAAGGTCGATGACGGTTCGTTCGCCCTTGGCGGCAGTACTTTTGAAAACGACCTGCAAGGTGTCGTTACCTTCGCCGGCGTTTTCGACAACACGGGCCAGGTCGCTCTGGGTATTGATGACATAGGTGTCATCGCCAGCGAGGCCGGCCAGCTCGGCTGCTCCGCCTTTGCCATCAAGGGTGTTGGCCCCGGCATTACCGGTCAGGGACTTGGCGTTCTTGTGGCCAACCAGGTTGAGGGCGATATCACCGGTGCCACTGGCGTCGAGGTGCTCCAGGTTGGCAGCCAGGGTCACCACACTGGTTTTGGCCGTTTTCAGGTCATCCTTGAGCTGAGCCAGCACATCGCCTTCAACACGCAGTTTCAGGGTGTCATCACCGCCATTGACGTTTTCGGTGACTGTATCTTCCAGCACCAAGGTCGCGGACGCGCCTTTACCTTTGACGATCAGGTCAACGGTGTAGGCGTCATCGCCTGCGCCGCCGATCAGCTTGTCCGCGCCCTTGCCGCCATCAAGGATGTCATTGCCTGCGCCGCCACTGAGGGTGTTGCTGGCATCGTTGCCAAAGATGACATTGTCCAGGTCGTTACCCGTGCCATTGATGGCCTGGTCACCCACAAGGGTGAGGTGTTCCAGATTTTCACCAAGCGTCCAGCTGACTGATGACTCAACGGAGTCGATGCCTTCATCGGCTAACTCGATGATCTGGTCGCGGGCGTTCTCGACAACGTAGGAATCATTGCCAGTACCGCCGACAAGGGTGTCGGCACCCGCACCACCGTCGAGGTAATCATCACCTGCTCCGCCATTGAGGATGTTGCCAGCATCGTTGCCGGTGATGATGTTATCCAGCCCGTTACCGGTACCGTTGATGGCGTTTTCGCCAGTCAGGGTGAGGTTTTCGAGGTTGTCGCCAAGCGTCCAGGTGACTGAGGCATAGACTGCATCGGTGCCTTCGTCGGCATTTTCGCTGACCTGGTCGTTGACGTTGTCGACAACGTAGGTGTCATTGCCTGCGCCGCCCTTGATGATATCGGCGCCTACCCCGCCATCGAGGTAGTCATCGCCGTTGCCACCGTCAAGGGTGTCATCGCCTGCACCGCCGATGAGGATATTGGCGGCATCATTGCCGATAATGACGTTGTCCTGCGCGTTACCCGTGCCGTTGATGGCGTTGTTGCCGGTAAGCGTGAGGTTTTCCAGATTGTCGCCAAGGGCCCAGGTGATCGAGGACTCGACGCGATCGGTGCCTTCGCCGGCATTTTCGATGATCTGCTCGTTGGCACCGTTGACTACATAGGTGTCGTTGCCCGCGCCGCCGACAAGGATGTTGTCACCCGCCCCGCCGTTGAGGTAGTCATCGCCTGCGCCGCCATAGAGTTTGTCATTGCCTACGCCGCCTTTGAGGAAGTCATTGCCTTCGCCGCCGTCCAGGATGTCATTACCATAGAGGCCGTCGCCGCTGTAGAGTTTGTCATCCCCTGCACCGCCGTAGATGATGTCATCACCTTCGTCGCCCCACATGCTGTCATTGCCTTCGCCGCCGTACAGGGTGTCATTGCCTACACCGCCCTGGATAACGTCATCGCCTTCGTCGCCGTAGACGATGTCATCGCCCGCACCGCCTTGCAGGGAGTCATTGCCCAAGCCGCCGTAGAGTGTGTCGTTGCCATCCCGGCCGTCTAGAGAATCACCGAACGCACCACTGATGAGCGTGTCATTGCCTGCCCCCCCATAGACCGCACCTAGCGTATCGCCGTCCCAGGTGATGGTGTTGCCAGTCTCATCGCCATAGATGTAGGTGTTACCCGCCCTGACCATGGTGGAAATGCTGGCGTCGGCGAATGAGATCTTGAGGCCGCCGCTGGCTGTGTAGGTATTGGTCGGGTTGTTTATTTCACGAATGAGGATGTCGCTGCCGACCTTGCTGAAACTGTAATCCTTCAAATTTCCTGGGATATTGGTGGTTATGCTCATAGTCCATTTCCTTGCATTCCAAGCGTTTCCCAGAGCGTTTTTGGCGATGACCATGCGCAAAAACAACGGACGTTTTGACAAAAGAGTCGACAGACGTGCCCTGGCATATTGTGTGGTGTATCTATCAGAAAAGGCCGACGCCATCAATAAGCCACCACCCGTGGAATGCAGTGGCAATCCACGCCGCCGCTTGGCTTCACCTGCGTGCCGACAATAGCCTGCTACCACGACGCGCGGCCGAAGAAGGACTGACGGTCGCCCCCGGGGTCGGCAAGCCCGTATAATCGCGCTCTTTTTTGCGAAGGGCCCCGACTCGTGGCGAACAAACGGTACAGCTGCATCGGCCTGTTCAACCCCAAATCTGCCGAAAACGTAGGCTCGGTGATGCGGGCGGCGGGCTGCTATGGGGTCAATTCGGTGTTCTACACCGGCAAGCGCTACGAGCGTGCCCGTGACTTCGTCACCGACACCAAGCGCGTGCACTACGACATCCCGCTGATCGGCATCGACGATTTGCAGCGCATCATCCCGCTGGGTTGCACGCCGGTGGCGGTAGAACTGGTGGACGGCGCGCGGCCGCTGCCTGAATACACCCACCCGGACCGGGCGATCTATATCTTCGGGCCAGAGGATGGCTCGCTGAGCGAAGAGGTGCGGGGGTGGTGCGAAGAGACCATCTACATCCCGACCCAGGGCTGCATGAACCTGGCCGCGACGGTGAATGTGGTGCTGTATGACCGCATGGCCAAGGGGCTCAATACCCGCTCGGGGCCGAAGTTCAAGTAGCAGGCCGGTATTTGACCCCTTGTAGGAGCCGGCTTGCCGGCGATGAGGCCGGCCCAGGCAGCGTGGTTGCCTGGCCGGACGCCATCGCCGGCAAGCCGGCTTCTACAGGGAATCAGCCCGGATTACGAGGCGTTGATCCAGATGGTCTTGAGCTCGGTGTACTGGTCGTGGGCCCAGATCGACTTGTCACGCCCACCAAAGCCAGACTCCTTGTAACCACCGAACGGTGTCGAGACATCGCCCTCGCCGAAGCAGTTGACCGTCACCACACCGGCACGGATCTCACGCGACAAACGCAGCGCATTGCGCAGGCTGCCGGTGTAGGCCGAAGCCGCCAGGCCGTAGACGGTGTCGTTGGCCAGTTCAATGGCCTCGTCGATGGTCTCGAACGTGGTCACGCTCAGGATCGGCCCGAAGATCTCCTCGACGAACAGCTTGTTGTCGCGGGTAACGCCATCGACGATGGTCGGCTGCACGCGCAGGCCTTCTTCGGTCTGGCCGCCCTGCACCACGTTGAGCTTGTGCTCGGCGGCGTAGTCCAGGTACGACTTGACCTTCTCGAAGTGCGACTTGCTGACCATCGCGCCCAGGCGGTTGTCCGGGTCCATCGGGTCGCCCAGTTTCCAGTCCTTGAGGTGCTTGGCCATCAGGCTCAGCAGCTCGTCCTTCACATCCTTGTGCACGATCAGGCGCGAGGACGCCGAGCAGTTCTCGCCCATGTTCCAGAACGCACCGGCGGTGACGAACTCGGCGACTTCGTTCAGGTCTTCACAGTCGTTCATGACCACGGCCGGGTTCTTGCCACCCAGCTCCAGGACGATGCGCTTGAGGTTGGACTCGGCAGCGTACTTGAGGAACAGGCGGCCAGTGTCGGTGGAGCCGGTGAAGCTGACCATCGGGATGTCCATGTGGCGGCCGATGGCCTCGCCCACTTCACGGCCACCGCCAGGCACCAGGTTGAACACGCCTGGCGGAATGCCGGCCTGGTGCGCCAGCTCCACCACGCGCAGGGCGCTGAGGGTGGTTTCCTTGGCCGGCTTGACCACGATCGAGCAACCGGCGGCCAGCGACGGGGCGATCTTCCAGGCCAGCATCAGCAGCGGGAAGTTCCACGGCAGCACCAGGCCGACCACGCCGATGGCTTCACGCACCACCATGGTCACGGCAGCATTGCCGGTCGGGGCGGTAGCGTCGTAGATCTTGTCGATCAGCTCGGCGTGCCAGCGAATGGTGTGGATGGTTTCCGGCACATCGACGTTCTGGCACTCGCTGACCGGCTTGCCGCTGTCCAGCGCTTCCAGCACCGCCAGTTCGTGGGCGTTGTCTTCGAGCAGTTGGGCGAACTTCTGCAGCACGTGCTTGCGGTCGTTCGGCTGCATCTTCGACCAGGTGCCTTCTTCGAACACGCGCTTGGCGGCAGCCACGGCAACGTTGACGTCGTTGACATCACAGGCGGCAACTTCAGCGAGCTTTTCGCCGGTCGCCGGGTTGGTGGTGACGAAGGTCTTGCCCGAAATGGCATCGCGGAATTCACCGTCGATGAACGCCTTGGTGCGCAGTTGCAGGTCGGCGGCGATGGCCGCGTATTGTTCCTTGCTCAGCAAATCAGCCATGTCTGCAGGCTCCTTATTTGATCTGTGCGATGGTGGCCTTGAGTTCGCTGACCACGCGCTTGAGTTCTTCTTTCTCGCCAGCGTCGAGGTCGTACAGCGGCTTGCGCACGCCACCGGTTTTCAGGCCGTTGAGGGCCACGCCGTTCTTGATCGCCTGGACGAACTTGCCACCTTCGAGGAAGTCCATCAGCGGCATCATCGCGGCCATGATCTTGCGGCCCTTGTCGAAGTTCTTCTCCAGCACGCAGGCCTCATACAGGGCTACGTGTTCGCGCGGGATGAAGTTGGAACCGGCGCACACCCAGCTCTGCGCGCCCCAGGCGAAGAATTCCAGGGCCTGGTCGTCCCAGCCACAGGACAGCTGGATGTTCGGGCGCTTGATGGCCAGGCGGTGCAGCTGGGCCATGTCACCGGAACTCTCCTTGATGGCGACGATGTTCTTCACGTCGGCCACGGCGTCGAAGAACTCCTCGCCCATGCTCACGCTCATGCGGCCTGGGTAGTTGTAGAGCATGATCGGCAGGCCTGCGGCAGCATCCACGGCTTTGACGTGCAGGGCGATTTCCTGCTGGGTTGGCAGGGCGTACGGCGGGGTGCCCACCAGCAGCGCGTCGGCCTTGATTTCCTTGGCGTGGCTGGCGAAGGCCACGGCGTCTTCGGTGCGGATGCCACCGGTGCCGACGATCAGCGGCAGGCGGCCGTTCAGCACGTCCTTGGCCTGGGCGGCCAGTTCGATGCGCTCCTGGGTGGTGTGGGCGTAGTACTCGCCGGTGGAGCCACCGATGATCACACCGTGGATCTTCGATTCCACCAGGTACTCGAGCACCTCGGCGAAGGCCGCCTTGTCGATCGAGCCGTCAGCGGCCAGGGGGGTGATTGCCGGGGTGTAGATGCCTTCGAATTTCATGGGGATCTCCGTTGTTTCTTGTGCAGTTGTTCGTTTTCGGAACTTGCCGGGGCCACCCCGGCAAGGGTGGCTCAATTCAGCGAAGCAGCTTGTTGCAGGTTCAGCGAGCGGGTTTCCGGCGCCAGGGCAATGGAGAACGCCAAACCGACGAATGTCACCACCGCCGCGGCGTACATGGTGGCGCCAATGCCGTAGCTATCCAGCGCCATGGGCACAAGCCAAGTGCCCACCGCCGCGCCGATACGCGACATCGAGGTGCCCACACCCACCGCGCAGGCGCGGATTTCGGTGGGGAACAGTTCGTTGGGGTAGACCAGTTGCAGCACCTGGGCGCCGCCGATGAACAGCGCGTAGGCGCCGAACAGCACCAGGATGAGCATCTCGGCGCCATTGCTGAACGCGCCCAAACCCAGCAGGGCCAGGCCCGACCAGAAGAAGCTGTGCAGCAGCGTGGTGCGCCGCCCAAGGGTGTTCAAAAGGCGGGTGCCGATGATGCAGCCGACCACGAACAGGAAGGTGATCGCCACCGAGCCGATGGAGGCCCAGTCGCCCTTGAGGTTGAGCGCGCCCAATACTTTCGGTGCGAAGGCGTAGACGGCGAACACCGGGATCACCGAGCAGGTCCAGAACATGGTGACGAACAGCATGCGCTTGCCGTAGCCGGCGTGCAGCAGGCTCAAGAACGACAGCTTGCGGGTCTTGGGCTCTTCGGGCAGGTTGCGCAGCGAGAACTGCTCGCCGTACACCGCCTTGATCACCTGCTCGGCCTCTTGGCTACGGCCCTTGCTGAGCAGCCAGCGCGGCGACTCCGGGGTGCCCAGGCGAATGATGAACAGAATCGCACCGATTACCGCAGCGCTGGCCAGCACCAGGCGCCAGGCATCGTCACCGCCATGGCGCAGCAGCGCCTCGCCCACCACGTAGGCCGTGGCGGCGCCGGCAAACCACAGCACGGTCAGGGTGGCCAGGCGCGGGCCGCGGTTCTTCTTGGGCAGGAATTCCACCAGCAGCGAGGTGGCCACCGGGTACTCGATGCCCACGGCAATGCCGATGACAAAGCGCAACAGGAACAGCGCCAGCGCCGACTCCACCCACAGCTGGGCCAAGGAGGCGAGGATGAACAGGGTCGGGCCCACGAAGAACACGCGCTTGCGGCCGAAGCGGTCGGTCAGCCAACCGCCGAAAAAGCCGCCGAAGAAAATCCCGATCAGTGCCGAGGCTGCGATCATGCCCTGCCAGAAGCTGCTCAGGGACAGGCCTGCGGCCATCTGCACCATGGCCACGCCGATGATGCTCAGTACATAACCGTCGACAAACGAGCCACCGCCCGAACGGATAGTCAGAAATTGGTGAAAGCGGTTAAGCGGAACATCTTCGATCGATACAGGGGTGGTTGTCATTGTTTTCTCCAGCCAACATCAAACGCAGCCTGTTTTCAGGGCGAACGAACCCGCGATGCCGAAATAGACTTTCAGCCCCGTGAAGTTCGAAGTTGCCCTTCGAACAGAAACAGCACGCAATAGAACGCTTGCGCCGGGTCATCAATACCCAGCCGATACTTCCTTACCTTTACTGCCTTGCTTTAATTAACTTTCTTTGCCGGCGCGGAACTGGCCCCATTTCAAGTTGAAGTTCAAACCCAGTGAGGTCAGCGCTGCCGGCGGGTTGGCGCACGGCCCCGGCGAATTCAGCACAAAGTCGATCAGCTCGTTCTTTTCACCGGCCAGCCAGTCGGCCAGCAACTTGCCGGTGGCGGTACCGCGGGTCACCCCCAGGCCGTTGCAGCACAAGGCGCCGTAGACGTTCGGCGCCAACTGCCCGAAATACCCCAGGTGGTTACGCGACATCGCCAGCGCCCCGCCCCAGGTGTATTCGAACGGCATGCCCGAGAGCATCGGGAAGCGCCGCTCGAACGAGTCGCGGTGGCGTGGGGCAAAGCGCTCCAGGTATTTGCTCTGGGCGCGCCCGTCGGGGTTGAAGCTGAAACTGTTGCGCACCAGCAGGCGGTTGTCCGGGGTGCGCCGCACCGTGGTGCCGAACGGGTCGGCCGGAATCAGCCCCCAGTAAGGCTTGCCGCCCAGGCGCGCCTGCTCCTCGGTGGTCATCGGCCGGGTCAGGCTGGCGTAGGTGAACACCGGCAGCATGCGGCCCTTGAGAAAGCCAAAGCTCATGCCGAAGGCGTTGGTGGTGAGCAGCAGCTTGTCGGCGGTGATCGAGCCGTTGGCGTGCTTGAGCACGGTCTTGGCGCCGTACTCCACCTCAGTGATCGGGGTGTTCTCGTACAGGCTGACGTTGGTTGGCAGGCTGTCGGCCAGGCCCTTGACCAGCGCCGCAGGCTGGATCAACGAGGTGCCGGGGGTGAACAGGGCCTTGCGGTAGAAGTGCGTGCCGATGTGCTCGGGCAGCTCGTTCTGCTCGATCATCTGCCAGGGCTGGCCGAGCTTGTCGAGGCCGCGGCGGTAGGCGTCGAGCACGGCGATGCCGCGTGGCTCCACGGCGGCCTGGTACTTGCCGCAGTGCTTCATCTGGCAGTCGATGGCGTAGCGCTCGACCAGCTGCTTGAGCAAGTTCTGGCCGCTCAGGTTGAGCTTGAGCACGGTCTTGGCGATGCCGATATCGCCGATGTAGTCGTCGGCGCCAATATCGTGGGGCAAGTCGATGGCAAAGCCCGCGTTGCGACCTGACGAGCCGAAGCCCACTTCCTGGGCTTCGAGCAATACGATCTGCTCGTCCGGGAAGTGCTCGGCCAGCTGGCGTGCGGCAGCCAGGCCGGTAAAGCCGGCGCCGACCACCACCCAGCGGGCGTGGCTATGGCCGCTGTGCGCAGGTTGGATGCGCCGGCCTTTGCTCAGGTGGTACCAGCCGCAGGTACTGTCATCGGCGGGCAACGAGGTGATCTTCGTCATTTCAGGAACCAGATATTGTTGTTAGGTCTGTTCCTCACCTGCCCCTTGCAGCAAGGGGCGGTGGAGAGCGTCGGTGCTACAGGTTCAAAGCCACATCCATGCCTTGCGGCGCTGCGTACTCGGCCATGCGCCGGCGCGACAGTTCCATGTGTTCACGTACCAGGCGCCCGGCGGTTTCCGGGTCGCGGCGTTCGATCGCCTCGATCATCTGGTCGTGTTGCAGGCAGGCCAGCTCAAGGTCGGCCTGCATGTCGCTGGTGGTCGGGTGACGGTAGAAGATGGTGCCCAGGCGGGTGTGGTCGATCAGCACCCGGCGCAGGCTCGGCATCAGGTACTCGTTGTGCGCCATCTTGCCGATTTCCAGGTGGAAGGCGTCGTTGTAGATCACCCGGTTTTCCACGTCGCGCTCGACGATGGCCTGGCGGAATTGCTCCTGAATCGCCTTCAGCACCTTGATCTCGGCAGCCGTGGCGTAGGTTGCCGCCAGTTGCGTGGTGGCCACGTAGAGCAGCGGCGCGGCCAGGAAGAAGCTGTGCAGCGAGTCGTGGTTCATCGCCGCCACCCGGGGCGCGCGGTTGGTTTCCAGCTCGATGTAGCCTTCGGCGGCGATCTGGCGCAGCAGCTCGCGCACTGGTGGCCGCGACAGGCCGAACTCTTCGCAAAGCGCCAGTTCGTCAACCACTGCGCCCGGTGCCAGCTCCATGCTCAGGATGCGCCGGCGCAACGCGTCGGCGAGCACGCCCTTGCGGTCGAGCGGCACATCGCCGGTCAGTGGGTGGACATCAGCAGTGGCTTTCATGGCGGCCTTTTTAGTTGTCATTGGCTTGTGTCTACTGTTTGTATAATGACTATAGGTGAGCGTTAGACAATGTGTCTACAGCTTTTTCGATGAGCGGTTTCAGCCGGGCAGAAGCCCTTTGTGAGACTGCGGCTATTTCACCACATACAGCGGCGACCGTGCCCGCGACCATGGAACGATATCGGTAAAGCGACGCTTATCCGCTGACGACAGGCTCGTGTCCAAATGCGACGGTTTTGCGTACTACAATCAGACAAGTTCAGCGGCGCAAAGCCATGTATCTGTTGGGTCGCTGGGTATTCTGGCTGAATTTTTTAGGTATACACAAAGAATACAACCTGATTGACCACCCTCCGATCCCGTGCCAACCTGCTTCGCAACAGCCATCACTCCGACTGCCAGCGCAACGGGGGTCTTCATGAGAAGCGGCAAGAACGACCTGTACGAAGACTTGAAGCACCAGATCCTGACCATGGAGCTGGACCCCGACCAGTTGCTCGACGAACTGGGCCTGAGCGCGCGTTATGGCCTGTCGCGTACCCCGGTGCGTGAAGTGTTCCGCCGCCTGGCCGGTGAAGGCTACCTGGACATCCAGGAACACCGCGGCGCCCGGGTGGCGCCGATGAACCACTCGACGCTGCGCAACTTCTTTTTGGTGGCGCCGATGGTCTACGCCGCCATCGGCCGCCTGGCGGTGCACAACTACAAGCCCGGCCAGTTGCGCGAGCTGTGTGCCACGCAAGAGCGCTTTCGCCGCGCCAGCACCGAGCACGACGCCCGCGCCCTGGTGGTGGAGAACAACCGCTTTCACGAAATCATGGGCCAGATGTCCGGCAACCCCTACCTCGAACCGAGCCTGGGGCGCCTGCTGATCGACCATGCGCGCATCGGCAACACGTTTTTCCGCCCGCGCAACAGCGAGATGGAACGCGACCTGGCCTTGGCCGTGGCGCACCACGACAGCTTCATCGAAGCCTTCGGCCGCCACGACGAAGGCGCGGTGGTCGACCTGGTGTTCGAACACTGGGAACTGTCGCGCTGCAACATGCAGCTGTACATCGCCCCCCAGGGGTTGGTGGACGACCTGGCCGCCAGCATCAAGGGCGGTTGATGGCCCCCGGGCAGTGCCCGGTGCAATACCGATTGAGTAGTACGCAACCCTGACGGGCTGTTTTGCCCGGCTGAGGATTCGCGCAGGTGAAATTCGACAACGACAACAACAAAGGGCCGCTAACGCCCGTTTCCACACCTCGAAGGAGCACTACATGAATCGTATCCGCAAGGCGCTGTGCGCATTGGCAATGGTCGGCCTCGGGCTGTGCCAGGCCCATGCCGACGAGAAGGTCATCAAGATGGGCACCATGGCCTGGGAAGACATCATGCCGATCAGCGGCATCACCAAAAAGGCCCTGGAAAACGCCGGCTACAAGGTCGAGCTGACCACCTTCTCCGAATGGGGCATCGCCTACGCGGCGCTGACCAAGGGCGATGTGCAGATCCTCGCCTCGCAGATCAACTACGTGGCCAAGGACTACTGGGACAAGAACCGAAACCGCCTGGAGAAGATCTCTCCAGTGTCCCACGGCCTGTACCAGGGCATCGCCGTGCCCAAGTACGTGAACATCGATTCGGTCGAGCAGCTCAACGCCAACGCCGACAAGTTCGGCGGCAAGATCATCGGCATCGAGCCCGGTGCGGGCCTGATGGGTGAAGCGGCCAAGGCGGTGAAGGACTACGACCTCAAGCTCAACCTGGTCGAGGGCAGCACCGCGGCCATGACTGCCGCGCTCAAATCGGCGGTCGACCGCAAGGAGTGGGTGGCCGTGACCCTGTGGGAGCCGACCTGGATGGCGATCAAGTACGACACCAAGTTCCTCGCCGACCCCAAAGGCATCTTCGCCCCGCCACAAACCTACTACTGGATCGGCCAGAAAGGCTTCAGCGCAAACGAAGCCAACGCCGAAGCCCGCGAAGTGCTGGCCAGCGTCTACGTGCCGCTCAAGGACATTGGCGACATCAACCAGGCAGTCAACGACGGCAAGACCATGGACCAGGCGATCAAGGACTGGACCGACAGTCACGGCGACCTGCTCAAACGCTGGGCCAGCATGAAGAAGTACTGATTCAGGCATCACTGCCTTTGCCACTGCCGAACTTGAACACAAGAACACACCAGAAAACCTCTGGTTCGGGTGCACATATGAATACCGATAATGCTGTTGAAACCCTGGTCGATTGCCGCGGCGTCTGGAAGATTTTCGGCGACCGCGCGCCGGCCGCCCTGCAGGCCTACCGCGAGCGCGGCCTGAGCAAAACCCAGATCCTCCAGGAATACGGCTGCGTGGTGGGCGTCAGTGACGTCAGCCTGCAGGTTCGCCGCGGGGAGATCTTCTGCATCATGGGCCTGTCCGGCAGTGGCAAGTCCACCCTGATCCGCCTGCTCAACCGTCTGATCACGCCCACCAGCGGCGAGGTGCTGGTCAAGGGCCGGGATATTTCCCGGCTCGATGCCGCCGCCCTGCGCGAGGTGCGCGCCAAACATATCGGCATGGTGTTCCAGAGCGTCGCCCTGCTGCCGCACCGCTCGGTGCTGGAAAACGCAGCCTTCGGCCTTGAAGTGCAAGGCGTGGGCAAGGCCGAACGCCATGAAGTGGCCGGCCGCGCCCTGGCCAAGGTCGGTTTGAGCGACTGGGCCAACCGCTACCCCGCAGAGCTGTCCGGCGGCATGCAGCAGCGCGTGGGCCTGGCCCGGGCCATCGCCTCGGACCCCGAAGTGATCCTCATGGACGAGCCCTTCAGCGCCCTCGACCCGCTGATCCGCCGCCAGTTGCAGGACGAGTTCCGCGAGCTGACCAAGTCGCTGGGCAAGTCGGCGGTGTTCATCACCCATGACCTCGAAGAAGCCATTCGCATCGGCGATCGCATCGCCATCATGAAAGATGGCGTGATCATCCAGGAAGGCACCGCCGAGGATATCGTGCTCAGCCCGGCCGACGATTACGTGGCCGAATTCGTCGCCGGCATCTCGCGCCTGCACCTGGTCAAGGCCCACTCGATCATGCAGCCGCCGGCCCGTGGCGAAAACCTCGAACACCTGGAGTGCGCCAGCCCCGACAGCGACCTGGACACCCTGATCAACCTGCTGATCCGCTCCGGCCAGGACGCCGTGGGTATTCGCGACAACGGTGCGCTGGTCGGCGTGATCAGCCAGCGCGCGCTGCTGCGCGCCGTGCAGGGCGTGCCGCCGGAAACCCCGCTGCGCGCGGTACCCTCGCCACGGGAGGGCTCGGCATGAACCCGTCCGACTTTGCCGATGCCTTCGATGCCACCGTCGACAACGGCCTGATGTGGCTCTCGGACAACGCCTCGCATATCTTCGATGCGCTGAACGACGTGCTCAAGGCGCTGTACCAGGCGGTGCTGTGGGTGCTGAGCCTGCCGCCCTTCTACGTCGCCGCGCTGTTGTTCGCCCTGCTGGCCTGGCGCCTGGCCGGGCGGCGCTTCGCCATCGGCACCCTGGCCGCGCTGCTGCTGTGCGCGGTGATGGGCCTGTGGCCGCAGACCATGAGCACCCTGGCCCTGGTGCTCACCGCCACCAGCCTGGCGCTGCTGGTGGGCATCCCCTGCGGTGTGGCGGCGGGCCTGTCGCCCACCCTGTACCGCATCAGCGAACCGGTGCTGGACCTGATCCAGACCCTGCCGCCGTACATCTACCTGCTGCCGGCCATCGCCCTGCTCGGCTTTGGCGCCGGCACCGCGCTGGTAGCCACCTTCATCGTCGCCGTGCCGCCGGTGCTGCGCCTGACTGCGCTGGGCATCCGCATGACCCCCAAGGTGTTTATCGAACTGGGCCACGCCAGTGGCACCACCGGCTGGCAGCAGTTCGTCAAGATCCGCCTGCCATTCGCCCTGCCGAGCATCATGACCGGCATCAACCAGAGCCTGATGATGGCCTTCGGCATGGTGGTGATCGCCGGCATCGTCGGCTCCGGCGGGCTGGGCGAGGTGATCTACAACGCCATCCGCACCCTGGACATCGCCCGTTCGATCAACGCCGCCATCGCCATCGTGGTGCTGACCCTGATCCTCGACCGCCTTGCCCAGAGCGGCAGCGCCCAGGAGGCCCGCCATGAATCTCACTGAGCTGAACGTCTCGCCCGGGGCCTACCTGGCGCCAGTATTCGACTGGCTCAACGCCAACCTGCACGGCCTGTTCGTCGCCATCAGCCACTTCGTCGAAGCGGTACTCGGGGCGATCGAAGCCGCCCTGCTGCTGCCGCCGGCCTGGGCGCTGATCGCCGTGGTGTGCGGCTTGACCGCGGTGTTCATCAGCCTGCGCAACGCCGTGCTGGCCGGCGTGCTGCTGGGCTTTTGCTGGATCAGCGGCTTCTGGGCCGCCTCGATGCAGACCATCGCACTGGTGTCGGTGGCGGTGCTGATCGCCGTGGCCATCGCCTTCCCGCTGGGCATCCTGGCAGCACGGGTCAAGCGCTTCGACAATGCCATAGGCCCGGTGATGAACATCATGCAGACCGTGCCGCCATGGGTGTACCTGATACCGGCGGTGATCATCTTCAGCCTGGGCAAGGTGCCGGCGATCATCGCCACGGTCATTTATGGCATCCCGCCGATGTTGCGCCTGACCAGCCTTGGCTTTCGCCAGGTGCCCAAGGACCTGCTGGAGCTGGGCCAGGCCACCGGCGCCAAGCCGGCCACCATTCTGCTCAAGATCGAACTGCCCAGCGCCCTGCCCACCCTGCTGGTGGGCCTGAACCAGTGCATTTTGCTGTCGCTGGCCATGGTGGTGCTGGCCGGGCTGGTCGGCGCCGGTGGCCTGGGCGCCGAAGTGACCCGCGGCCTGACCCGCATGGAGATGGGCCTGGGCCTGCGCGCCGGCCTTGCGATCGTTGCCGTGGCGCTGCTGCTCGACCGCCTGTCCCGTGGCCTGCTGGAACGTCGCCGGGGGGCCCTGCCCGCCCATTGAACCCATACCCGGCGGGCAGGATCGCCCGCCGTCTTTCAACCTGCATGCAAGAGAAACACCCGTTGCTCCCGACTCGAAATTTCAGCAATGCCCTGCAAGGGCACAACTCGCGGTTCACCAGCCAGGCAGCACAGCCCACCGGCCAACAGGCGCGCGTGGGCTTTCTGCTGCTGGAGCACTTTTCGCTGCCAGCCTTCACCCAGGCCCTGGACACCCTGGTTACCGCCAACCTGATCCAGCCCCAGGCCTGCAGCAGCATTACCTTTACCCTCGACGGCGGCTCGGTGAGCAGCGACCTGGGCATCGTCATCTGCCCGGCCGGGGCCGCACCACAAAGCCTGGAGCAGCCGCTGGACCTGTTCGTGGTGTGTGGCGGGCTGCGTACCGCGCTGACCGCCACACCCGAACTGACCACCCTGCTGCAGGCCCTGGCGCGCAAGGGCGTGGCCCTGGGCGGGCTGTGGAACGGGGCGTGGTTTCTCGGCCAGGCCGGGCTGCTCGACGGCCACCGCTGCGCGGTACACCCCGAGCACCGCGGCGCCGTGGCCGAAATTGCCCGGCACAGCCAGGTGTCCACCGACAGCTTCGTGGTGGACGGTGACCGGCTCAGCGCGGCCAGCCCCGGCGGGGCCTTCAGCATGGTGCTGGAATGGCTCGGGCGTTTGCGCGGCCAGGGTCTGGCCGAAGGCATCGGGGCGATCCTGGCGTTCGAGGCCTCACGCTACAAGCGCACCACTGCCGCGCCGCAGACGAATATCAGCGAGCCTTTGCGCGAGGCGATCAACCTGATGAATGCCAACCTGGAAGAGCCGCTGAGCCAGGATCAACTGGCGGACTATGTCGGGCGCTCAAAGCGCCAGATCGGCCGGCTGTTCCAGCACCAGCTGGGTACCACGCCGGTGCGCTACTACCTGGAGCTGCGCATCACCGAAAGCCGTCGGCTGCTGCAGTATTCGGACTTGCCGATACTGGATGTGGCGGTGGCCTGCGGGTTTGTCTCGGCCAGCCATTTCAGCAAGTGCTATGCGTCGTTCTTCGGCTACAGCCCATCGCGGGAAAAGCGCTTCGGCTGCGTGAAGGCACCCAAGCGCGAAACCCTCTGAGCCGCGCGCCCACCTGTAGGAGCGGCCTTGTGCCGCGAAAGGGTCGCGCAGCGGCCCCAAAGATCTCGACATCATGCAAGATCGCCGGGGCTGCTACGCAGCCCTTTCGCGGCACAAGGCCGCTCCTACACGGGTCAGGCTTGCGCCAGCACAGGTACCGGCTTGTGCCTGCGCTGATTCACCACCCCGATCAGCAAAATCACCAACGCCAACCCAATGGTCAGCGACACCTCCAACCGGTGCTGCGGCATCACGAACATCACCCCCAGGGCAAAGATGATGAAGCCGATCACCGCCCAGGTCAGGTAGGGGTACAGCCACATCTTGAAGGCAATAGGCTGGTTCTGCTTCTCCAGCACCGCACGCATGCGCAGCTGCGAGAACGCGATGGCCAGGTACACCAGCAAGGCGATGGAGCCGGAACTGGCCAGCAAGAAGCCGAACACCTCGGCCGGTGCGAAGTAGTTGACGATGGTGGTGAGCATGCCGATCAGCGTGCTGCCGACCACCGCCGCCCGCGGTACACCCACTTTCGAGGTTCGGCCGATGGCCGCCGGCGCATCACCGCGCTTGGCCAGGGAGAACAGCATGCGCGAGGAAATATAAATCGACGAGTTCAGGCAACTGGCCACCGCCACCAGCACCACCATGTCGACCAGGAACTTGGCATAGGGGATGTGCATGATTTCCAGCGCCCGCTGGTACGAGCCCTGCACCGGCAGCAGCGGGTCGTTCCATGGCACCACCGAGATGATCACGAAAATCGACAGCAGGTAGAACACGCTGATGCGCCAGATCACCGAGCGGGTGGCCTTGGCGATGTTGCGCGCCGGGTCCGAGGACTCAGAGGCAGCGATGGTCACCGCTTCCGTGCCCAGGTAGCTGAACATGGTGGTGAGCAAGGCGCCGATGATCGCCGTCCAGCCGTTGGGCATGAAGCCGCCGTGGCTGGCCATCAGCTGCGCCAGGCCGCTGACCTGGCGATCAGGCAGGGCGCCGGCCAGGGCAAAGGCGCCCAGGCCGATGAAGGCGACGATGGCGATCACCTTGAGCATGGCGAACCAGAACTCGAACTCGCCGTACTTGGCCACGCTGAACAGGTTGGTGGCGGTCAGTGCCACGGTCATGGCCAGGGCGAAGAACCAGGGCTCGATGTGCGGGAACCAGTTGTTCAGCACCACCCCGGCGGCGATGGCCTCGATGGGGATCACCAGCACCCAGAACCACCAGTACAGCCAACCGATGGTGAAGCCGGCCCAGCGGCCGATGGCACGGTCGGCGTAGGTGGAGAACGAGCCGGTGTCGGGGCTGGCCACGGCCATTTCACCGAGCATGCGCATCACCAGCACCACCAGGGTGCCGGCCAGGGCATAGGCGACGATGGCCGCAGGGCCGGCAGCGGCGATGGCATGGCCGGAGCCGACGAACAGCCCGGCGCCGATCACCCCGGCGATCGACAGCATGGTCACATGCCGCGGCTTGAAACCTTGCGCCAGCTGGTTGCCGGCGCTACCCGCAGTTGAATTAGTCATCCTGATCCCTTCTTGGACTTGTTATGGGAGGGCGCGAAGCCTGGGATGCCACAGCAAAAATACAGCCGAAACCTGGCAAGCCAGGGCTTCGCGCCAGCCAAAACTAGTCCAGCCCCGGGTGGCCAAGTTGCCCCTGGCGGACCCTCAGTTGGCCAGAAAGGTCATGCTAGAGCGGTTGCGCCACTCGGCAGGGGGATTGAACAGTCAGCGTAAAGACGGGGTCAGCTGCATAACCCATGCACACAGGAGACCGTGCGATGTTCGAAATCCCTACCTCCCAGGCCACCCCCGAACACAACGTCCATGGCCTGGAACGCCTGAGTTCGCTGGCCGGTGGCGCGCTGATGATCAGCAAGGGGCTGCGCCATGGTGGCCTGCTGGGCATGCTGCAGGTGGCCGTCGGCGGCCTGGCCCTGGCCCGCGGCGTGAGCGGGCGCTGCTCGACCAAAGCCTGGTGGCAGCGCCACCGCGCCGAATATCACCGCCTGCACCGCGACATCGAACGCGGCGCGCGGGAGCTGAAGGCGCTCAAGGCCAGTGCCGAGGCGGCCACCCGTGCGGTGACCGTGACCGGGAAGGATCCGTTGGCGGGCGGTTGAACAGGGATCGTGTAATCTTCAGGCTTATGCTGCCCTTGTAGGAGCCGGCTTGCCGGCGATCACCGGCAACGCCGGTGCCCTGCACTGCCTGCTCCGGCCCTATCGCCGACAAGCCGGCCCTCATGGAACTGCACATAACTCATTGACTTAGCAGGGACCTGTGGGAGCGGGCTTGCCCGCGAAGCAGGCAACGCGGTGTCTGGCACCGGCTTCGCCGGTGTTCGCGGGCAAGCCCGCTCCCACAGGGGCCGCGGTTGGCTCGTGCCCCATTCTCTGCGCGACAGCGCAGCCCAAAGGGCTGGGTGATTTCCTACAGGGATCGCACCGCAGCCGTGTTCAGCGCAACACCTTGCTCTGCAACACCTCGGACTGGCGCCCGAGCACGTTCTCGCTGATCTGCACGAACTCGTCGGTGCTCACGCTGGACAGGCGCATCAGCGCCCGGGCCACGTCGTCCAGCGAGCGCTTGTCGTGGGTGTGCAGGCGGATCTCGCGGTCCAGCGCCTGCAGCAGCAGCACGCCACGGGCCACCTGGGCGGCATCGGCCTTGGCGCCCTTGAGCTGGGTGACCTTGGCGCCGAGCTTGTTCAGCCGCGCCTGCAAGGTGGCGTAGCGGTCGTCGCTGATACCGCCTGCACGGCGCAGCAACTCGGTGGCGTAATACTCGGTGAAGCTTTCGCCCAGCCAGTCACTGCGCTCGCGGTCGTTGATCCGGGCGAACTGCTGCACGACTTCGCGCAGCAGCGGGCTGTTGCCGCTTTCACCGATCAACGGCCCTGCGCTGTACAGGTACAGCGAGTTGTTGCCGGCCAGCGCCCCGCGCCACATGCCGTCACGGGCGCCGACAATCAGCAGCTTGGGCGGGTTGCGCGGGAACACCGCCTGCAGTTGCGGCCAGACGAAGGTCAGCAGCGTCAGGGTGTCCATGCGCCGCATGCCCTGCCCTTGCGGTGCGGCCACGGTGACTTCGGTTTCCCCCAGGCGCGCGCGGCGGCTGCCGAGGTTGCCGGCGAGCATCCAACCGGTGGGGCGGTCGAACAGGCGTGATACGTCGTCGATGCGAAACTTCTGCCGGCCAATGCGCGGCCAGGCGGTTTCAACGCTTTTCCAGCCGGCAGGCAAATCAAAGGCCAGGCGCGACACCAGCTCGGTGCCGTCCTGCTGGTCGAGGCGCGCCGGCGGCACCAGCTGGTCGCCACGGAACAGCGCCCAGTGTGCGGTGATGCGGGTTTCATGGGCCGCCCCGCCGGGTTGCTGGTCGAGCTGGACGCGGTAGCTCAGGCTGGTCTTGCCCGGCGCCGGGTGCCACAGGCCACGGCCGTTCTGCACCTGCCATTGGCCGTCGGCCAAAAAGTCGCTGTAGCTGTTGCCGTTGCCCAGGTCGAAGTCCAGGCTGCGCACCGCGCTGCCGTCGGCCAGGGTCAGGCGCACCTCGGCCTGGCCGCTTTGCGGCAGCAAACGTACCTGGTAATCGAGGTCGACCTTCTTTGCCAGTACCTGGGTACTGGCCAGCAGGCCGACAAGCAACAACAGCGGGCGACGCATACAGAAACTCCTTGTTCCCCAGAGGCGAAGATTTTCAGCCGGCGCGGAAAATCAGGTGGTCTTCCCAGTCGTCTTCATCCACATCGTTTTCGCTGAGCATGCGCCCCGACCGGGAAATGCGCTGCTCATGCACCTGCTTGCGGTCGCCGCTGACCAGGTGGTGCCAGGCCGGCAGGTCCTTGCCCTCGCTGACCAGGCGGTAGCCGCAGGTGGGCGGCAGCCACTTGAACTGGTCGGCCTTGCCGGGCGTTAACTGGATGCAGTCCGGCACATGCTCGAAGCGGTTGGGGTAGTCGCTGCACTGGCAGGTCTGCAGGTCCAGCAACTTGCAGGCGATGCTGGTGTAGTAGACGGCGTTGTCCTCTTCGTCCTCGAGCTTTTGCAGGCAGCACAGGCCGCAGCCGTCGCACAGCGATTCCCACTCTTTGCTGTCGAGTTGTTCGAGGCTCTTGCGCCGCCAGAAGGGCGCGGTATCGGCGATCATCACACGGTTTCCTGCATTCAACGTGAATCCGCGGCGCGCGGCGGCGCCAGTCTAGAGGCAGTGCGGCGGCAAAGCCAGACCGCTTGTCAGTGCCAGCCGGACGCAGTAGCGTGCGGTCTTTGCCCACCTTTGCAGGAGCACCCATGAGCGCCAACCCACGCATCGCCGACTACGCCATCAACGAGCAGTTCATCAATCGCTGGTCGCCGCGGGCTTTTACCGCCGAGCCGATCAGCCAGCAAACCCTGCTGAGCTTCCTCGAAGCCGCGCGCTGGGCGCCGTCGGCCTACAACTCGCAGCCCTGGCGCTTCTTGTATGCCCGCCGCGACACGCCAAGCTGGGAGCGCTACCTGGCGATCCTCAACGAGTTCAACCGCAGCTGGGCGCAGCAGGCCTCGGCGCTGGTGCTGGTGATCTCCAAGACCACGTTCGCAGCGCCTGGCTCGGATGAAGAAAAGCCGGCCCTGTGGCACACCTTCGACACCGGCTCCGCCTGGGGCCACCTGGCGCTGCAGGCCAGCATCAGCGGCTGGCACACCCACGGCATGGCCGGTTTCGACCAGGCGCTGGCCCGTAGCGAGCTGAAGATCCCCGAAGGCTATGAGCTGCATGCCATGGTGGCGATCGGCAAGCTGGGTGACAAGGCGACCCTGGCCGAAGGCCTGCAAAGCCGCGAAGTACCGAGCCCGCGCCGGCCGCTGAGCGAGCTGGCGGCTGAGGGTGAGTTCAGCCTGTAAATAGTCGGCTGGCTGTACCGGCCTCTTCGCGGGCAAGCCCGCTCCCACAGGTTTATCTGTTTCCTCAGGTCACAGGTAATCCTGTGGGAGCGGGCTTGCCCGCGAAGAGGCCGGTACAGGCAATAAAGGCTCAATAACCCCGGGCGAAATCCACTTCGCCACGCATCCCCTGCCCCGCCGCATAAGCCCGCACATTCTCGACGAACAACCGCACCATCGCCGCAGGCGAGGTGGGCGCCGAGCTGTGCCCGGTCAGCAGCAAGCCCCAGGCGGTCCAGAACGGGTGGCGCTGGGGCAGCGGCTCCTGGCGGCACACATCGATCACCGCACCGGCCAGGTGGCCCTGCTTGAGCGCCTCGACAAGGTCGGCATCGACCACCGCCGCGCCGCGCCCGGCGTTGATGAACAACGCGCCAGGCTGGAAGCACTGGAACAGCGCCGCATCGTACAGGTCGTGGGTGGCTGGGGTATCGGGCAGCAGGTTCAGCACGTAGTCCACCTGGGCCACCATGCGCGGCAACTGGTCGAGCCCGGCCACCTCGGCGAACGGCGCCTGCTCGCGGGCACTGCTGGCCACGCCATACAGCGTCACGCCAAAGGGCACGAGAAACTCAGCGACGCGCTGGCCGATATCGCCGGTGCCGACGATCAGCACCCGGCGGCCCTCCAGGGTGCGCCCGGGGCGGTCGTCCCAGCGCCGTTCCACCTGGCTGACCAGGCGCGACAGCACTTCGCGCTCGTGCGCCAGCATGTAGGTGAGCATGTACTCGGCCATCACCTGGCCGAAGATGCCCACGGCGCGGGTCAGGCGGTAGTCGCGCGGCAGGCCGTCGGCCAGCAGCGGGGTGATACCGGCCCAGGTCGACTGCATCCAGTCAGGCTTGTGGCCCTGGCGCAGCAGGCTGGCCAAAAGGTCCGGCTGGCCCAGCCATACCGGGCAGTCGGGGGCGAAACGTGCCAGCTCGGCGGAATCGCCGCTGGTCAGGACCTCCAGGTCCGGCGCCGCCTCGCCCAGCAGGCGGGCGTAGTTGGCATGATCCTGTTCAGCGATCAGAACGCGCATGTAAAACACAACCTTGGCAGACAACGAACGCGGCCCGCCAGGCGGGCCGCTGTACAAGATGCGATGGCGCCCGGCTCAGACCGGGTCGTTGCGGCGCAGCAGCTCTTCGGGCAGGTGCTCGATGTACTCGTCTTCCAGCGGCGGCATCTGCAGGTGGTAGCCCTGGTTGTCGAGGTTCTCCAGCACCTTGGCGATGTCTTCGCGCGCCAGCTTGCGCTCGGGGGTCAGCACCAGGTCAAAAGCGTGCACCGGGGTGCCGAACACCGGCAACAGGCCCTCGGGCACGCGCTCCAGGCCTTCGGCCTTGAGCACGTACAGGTACATTTCGTTCTTGCGCGGGCTCTTGTAGATCGAGCAGATACGTTTCATGGCTTGTCTCCGGCACCCGCCAAATCGTCCAGCAGGGCCTGGCCCATGCGCTCGCGGCGCCAGCCGCGCAACGCATCGGGCAGTTGATAGGGGCCGTCGGGGTAGCCGCTTTTAAGCAGCGCTTCGAGGGCTTTCTTGCGCAGCATCAGCTCCGGGGCAATCTGCAGGCGCTCGCCTTCGGCCTGGCCGATGGCACGCAGGCGTTTGAGAATGCCGGCGGCCTCGATCGGCAGCGGCTCGGGCAAAGCCTGTGGCCACTGCTCGGCGGGCTGGCTGCCGGCGCGCTTGATCAGCTCGATGAGGAACTGGCCGTCCTGGCGGATGGTGCGCGGGTGCATCTCGTCGATTTTCGCCAGTGCCGACAGGTTGTCGGGCTGGGACTTGGCCATCGGCCACAGCGAGTGTTCCTTCAGAATACGGTTGCGAGGCACGTCGCGGTTGCGCGCTTCACGCTCGCGCCAGGCGCACAGCTCGCGCAATACAGCCAGTTGCTGGCGCGACAGCTTCCAGGCCAGCTTCACCTCGCGGTACAGCGTCTGCGGGTCGACCTCGCGGCGCATCGCAGCCACCAGCTCTGCGCCGTCCTCCAGCACCCAGGCGTACTTGTCATCACTCAGGCGCGGGCGCAAGGCGGTGAACAGCTCGGCCAGGTGCACGGCATCTTCGGCGGCGTAGCTTACCTGGGTCTCGGACAGCGGGCGTTGCAACCAGTCGGAGCGGGTTTCGCCCTTGGGCAGCTCGAGCCCCAGCACCTCTTGCACCAGGCGCGAGTAGCCCATGGAGAAGCCGATGTTCAGGTAGCCGGCAGCCAGCTGGGTGTCGAACAGCGGCTGCGGCAGCTTGCCGGTCAGGCGCAGCAGCACCTCGAGGTCTTCGCTGCAGGCGTGCAGCACCTTGACCACGCCGCTGTCTTCGAGCAGCGCGGCCAGGGGTTGCCAGTTGCGGATCAACAGAGGGTCGATGAGGAAGGCGCGCTTGCCGTCGCCGATCTGGATCAGGCCCGCCTTGGGGTAGAAGGTGTCGACCCGCATGAATTCGGTGTCGAGTGCTACATAGGGCAGTTCGCGCCAGGCTTGGCAGTGTTCGGCCAGGCTCTGGTCGTCACGGATCCAGTGAATTTCGATGGCCACGAGGCTCTCCCACTAACATTGGCGCGCAGTATATACGGCGCGGGCCTTGGGGGTGAAACCTCGCGCCATCCGTGGTGCCGGGCGGTTGTGAAAGCGCCCGGCGGGTCCTCGCCGCACCTGTAGGAGCCGGCTTGCCGGCGATAGGCCCTTGCAGGCATCCGCTGGCACCGGCTGCGCCGGTGATCGCCGGCAAGCCGGCGCCTACAGGGGGCGGCGCAAGACGTTGTTCAGCGACCCGCCGCCAGCCATGGCCGGCAGCTGGCGAACATGTCCAGCGACTGCTGGTACACGCCGGTGCGCACCTGCAACAGGCCCAGCATCGAGTGGAACAGGTTGTCCTGGGACAGCGGCGCGTCGCGCAGCTTGGCCATGCATTCGGTGTCCACACCAAAGTCCTTCTGGTAGCTGTCGGAGAACCAGGCCACCATCGGCACGTGCTTCTGCTGGTCCGGTGCGATGGCGTACGGGGTGCCGTGCAGGTACAGGTTGTACTCGCCCAGCGACTCGCCGTGGTCGGACAGGTAAAGCATGGCGGTGTCGACCTTGTCCTGCTTGCTGCGCAGGGTGTCGATCAGCGACGACAGCACGTTGTCGGTGTAGGCCAGGGTGTTGTCGTAGCCGTTGATGATCTCGTCGCGGCTGCACTGGTTCAGCGCATTGCTGCGGCACACCGGTTGGAACGGCTCCTGGCCTTGCGGGTAGCGCTTGAAGTATTCCGGGCCGTGGCTGCCCATCTGGTGCAGCACCAGCACGGTATCCTTGTCGAGGTTGTCGATCAGCTCGCCCAGGCCCTGCAGCAGGATTTCGTCGTGGCATTCGCCACTGGCGCACAGGGCTGGGTCCTTGAGGTTGCTCACGTCGATGAACTGCACGCGGTCGCAGGTGCCCTTGCAGCCGGACTGGTTGTCACGCCACTGCACGCTGAGGCCGGCGCGCTGGAGAATATCCAGCAGGCCTTCGCGGTTTTTCGCCACCCGCGCGTCGTAGTCCTTGCGGCCCATGCCGGAGAACATGCACGGCACCGACACGGCGGTTTCGGTGCCGCACGAGTGCACGTCGCTAAAACTCAGCAGGCCCTGCTGCTTGGCCAGTTTCGGCGTGGTATCACGGTTGTAGCCGAGCAAGCCGAAGTTCTCGGCCCGGGCACTTTCACCCACTACCAGCACGGTCAGCGACTTGCGCTGGTGGTGCTGCCAGGCGGCATCGCGACGGGCATCTTCGCCATAGGCCTGGAACGGCCGCGCGGCGGTGCCGACCTGCTCGCTGACATAACCGATGGAGGCGCCGACGATATTGCTTGGGGTGAGCATCAGACGCAGTTCGTGGTGGTTGCGAAACAGCGACGACAGCCCCTGGTAGTTGACCAGCGCCACCGAGCCCAATGCCGCCACGCAGGCGCCGCTGACCACCAGCTTGCCCAGCAGCTCGCGGTGCCAGGGGCGGTAGGCGATGCGTGCTTTCCATAGCAGCAGCGAGGGCAGTATGCCCAGCAGCACGATATACAGCGCAAACTTGATCGACAACAAGTCGCGCACTTCCGAAACATTGGTTTCGGCGACATTGCGGAACATGCCCGCGTCAATAAGTACACCGTATTGATTCATGAAATAAGCAACACTGGCGCCACTCATGAACAAGATGATCAATACCGGTTTCAATACATAACGAAACGCCAACAGTGTCAGTATCAAGTTGAACGCGAACAGCATCAGCACGGCGAATGCCAGGCCCAGCCAGAGCCCCACCATGCCGGGCGGCAGGATGCTCTCCAGGTGCCCCCAAAGAAAGGTGTTGAGGCCAATCAACAGGTAAAGGCTGGCCAACAGCGTGACCCATTCAGTCCGCAGGGATTTGACTTTCAACATTGGCATTCGCACGTAGAGTTCATGAGCGGCCAGGGGGCAACAGGGGCACCCTGGAAAGTTGGCCGAACTCTAGAAAGCCTAGCATCAATTTTTTGTGAAAAACTTGGTAACAATTGGTGCGGATGCAGTTTTCATCCGTTAAACAGTTTTCATTCAGCGATTATTCAGCCAGGCCCGTCATGGCTTGCCGGCTTTCCGCGGCGGCGCAAAGGGGGCTATCCTCATGGCTCAGGCCCTTTCGCCAACCCCAGACAGAGGTGAAGAAATGCCAGTTCCGCACGATTTGCTCGCTGACCTGCACATTACCGCTGAGAATTTCCAGGCACTGATCGACAAGGACCAGGACCTGCACAAGCTGCACAAGGAATACAACGCCAAGGACAAGGAGGTGCTGGCCGCCGAAGGCAACGGCACCAACGATGAGGCCGTCAACAAGCTGCGCAAGGAGCGGCTGCTGCTCAAGGACAAGATCGAACGGATCATCCACCCGCCCAAGTCCTGAACGCCCTTCACTGAATTCACTGACGCCATCGCCGGCAAGCCCGCTCCCACGCTCAACGTGGGAGCGGGCTTGCCCCGCGATCATTTGCAGGTCAGGCCGAGGCCTTCAGCGCTGCATCCAGGTCTTCGATCAGGTCACGGTAATCCTCGATCCCCACCGACAACCGCAGCAGGTTCTCGCTGATGCCCATCTCGCCCTTCTGCGCCGGGCTCAACGAGTTGTGCGACATGCTCCAGGAGTGGTTGATCATGCTCTCCACCCCGCCCAGCGAATCGGCCAGCACGAAGATCTGCAACGCCTCCACCAACCGGTTGACCGCAGCCCGGTCGCCCTTGATGCGCAGCGCCACCACGGCACCGCCGGCGCGCATCTGGCGCTTGCACAGTTCATGCTGCGGGTGGCTTGGCAGCCCCGGGTAGAACACCTGCTCCACCTGCGGATGGTTTTCCAGGTATTCGGCGACGCGCAAGGCGTTGGCGCTCTGGCGCTCCATGCGCACATCCAGCGTCTTCAACCCGCGCAGCGCCAGGTAGCAGTCGAACGGCCCCTGGATGGCACCCACCGCCATGCTGATGTGGCGCAGGCGCTTGAGCAGCGCGTCGTTGGCCGCCACCACCACGCCGCCAGTCAGGTCGGAGTGGCCGCCGATGTACTTGCTCGCCGAGTGCATCACCAGGTCTACGCCGAGGGTGATCGGCTGCTGGTTCCACGGCGAGCAGAAGGTGTTGTCGATGCAGGTGAGGATGCCGCGCTCGCGGGCCAGCGTGCACAGCGCCTGGATATCCACCAGGTGCAGCAGCGGGTTGGTCGGCGACTCGATCCAGATCAGCTGGGTTTCAGGGCGGATGGCCGCAGCCACGGCGTCCAGGTCGTTGAGGTCGACGTAGGTGGTGGTCAGCCCCGAGGTGCGTGCACGGTAGTCTTCCAGCAGGCGGAAGGTGCCGCCGTAGACGCCGTTCATCACCACCACATGGGCGTCCTTGTCGAGCAGTTCCAGCACCGTGGCGGTGGCGTTCACCCCCGAGGCACAGGCCACCGCGCCCACGCCTTCTTCCAGCGCGGCCACGCAGGTTTCGTAGGCGTGCCGGGTGGGGTTGCTGACGCGGCTGTAGGCGTATTCGGGGTGGTCGTCCAGGCCGCGCTTGATGAACGAGCTGGAAGTGACGATGGCCGGGAAGATGGCGTTGTCGGCAACGCTGGACTGCTCGCCGGCGTGGATGGTACGGGTGGCGAAATTGCGCGGCTTGTCGGACATGCTCGGGCTCGTGGCGTGTAGGGGAAAGGCGCCACTATCTCATATCCGCCTGCGCCAGGCGCTGGGCGGAACGTTGTTGTCGTCACAGGCAGGTGATGTTTCCACCCTTTACGGCAAACGGCTAATCTTGAGGTAACTTTTTCTCCCTTCGAGCCCGATTGCGCCATGGACAGTTTCGACCAGCACATCCTCACCCTGCTCCAGCGCGATGCCTCGATGTCGCTCAAGGATTTGGCCGAAGCGGTCAACTTGTCGACCACCCCGTGCTGGAAGCGGGTCAAGCGCCTGGAAGAGGAAGGCTACATCCGCAGCCGCGTCGCGTTGCTCGACCCCGAGCGCCTGGGCCTGGGCCTGACGGTGTTCGTCCAGCTCAAGACCCAGCGCCACGACAGCACGTGGCTGGCGCAATTTGCCGCCACGGTGACGGCGTTCGAGGAAGTGATGGAGGTGTACCGCATGTCGGGCGACTGGGACTACATGCTGCGGGTGGTGGTGGGTGACATCAAGGCATACGACCACTTCTACAAGAAGCTCATCACCAGCACCGACGGGTTGTCCAACATCACCTCGAGCTTTGCCATGGAGCAGATGAAGTACACCACGGCGTTTCCGGTGAGCCGGTGATGTTTACCTGAAGGCCATGCGACCTCTGTAGGAGCGGCCTTGTGTCGCGATGGGCCGCAAAGCGGCCCCAGCATTTTTTGCGTTTGTCTTTTAACCCTGGGGCCGCTTCGCGGCCCATCGCGACACAAGGCCGCTCCTACAACGGTCGCATAAAACTCCGATCACTGCGCCGTGGCTGCCGCAATACGGTTACCCGCCGGGGCCTTCACCACCTTGATCGCCACGAACTTCGAGGTCGGCGTATAGGTGCCATCGCCATAGCTTTCCAGCGGCACCAGCGGGTTGGTCTCGGGGTAATAGGCCGCCGCCTGGCCCTCGGGCACGTCATAGGCCACCAGGCGGAAGCCCGACACCCGGCGCTCCACGCCATCCTCCCACAGCGACACCAGGTCCACCTGCTCGCCCGGCTCGAAGCCCAGCCGGCGGATGTCGGCCTCATTCACGAACACCACCTCACGCAGGCCGAACACCCCGCGGTAGCGGTCATCCAGGCCATACAGCGTGGTGTTGTACTGGTCGTGCGAACGCAGGGTCTGCAGAATCAGGTCAGGCTTGTCGCCACGGGCCAGCACCTTGGCGTTGACCAGTTGCTCGGGCAACGGGCTGGGACTGAAACGGGCCTTGCCGGTGCTGGTGCGGAAGTTGCGCTCGGCAGCGTTGTTGCCCAGGTGGAAGCCGCCCGGCGACTGCAGGCGCTCGTTGAAGTCGGTAAAGCCCGGGATCACGTCGGCGATCATGCTGCGAATACGCCCGTAGTCGGCAACCGCGTATTCCCAGTCGATCGGTGTGTCGCCCAGGACGGCCTTGGCCATGCCGGCGACGATCGCAGGCTCCGAGCGCAGGTGCGGCGAGCGCGGTTTGAGCTGGCCGTGGGAGATATGCACCATGCTGAAGGTGTCTTCCACGGTCACGCCCTGCGGCCCTTCGGCCTGCAGGTCGATCTCGGTGCGGCCCAGGCACGGCAGAATCAAGGCATCGCGCCCGGTCACCAGGTGCGAACGGTTGAGCTTGGTAGAAATCTGCACGGTCAGCGCGCAGTTGCGCAGCGCCGCGTGGGTGCGCGGGGTGTCCGGGGTGGCCTGGGCGAAGTTGCCGCCCAGGGCGACGAACACCTTGGCCCGGCCTTCCTCCATGGCCTTGATCGCCAGCACGGCGTTGTGGCCGTGGGCGCGCGGCACCTTGAACTGAAAGCGTTTTTCCAGGGCATCGAGCAGCACTGCCTTGGGCTTTTCGTCGATGCCCATGGTGCGGTCGCCCTGCACGTTGCTGTGACCACGTACTGGCGACAGCCCCGCCCCCGGCTTGCCGACGTTGCCGCGCAGCAGCTGCAGATTGACGATTTCCTGCACGGTCGGCACCGAATGGCGGTGCTGGGTGACGCCCATGGCCCAGCACATGATCACCCGTTCGGCCTTGCGGTACATGCGCGCGGCCAGCTCGATCTCGGCCTTGCTCAGCCCCGACTGCTCGACGATATGCTCCCACGGGGTGGCATCGACGACTTCAAGGTAGGCTTCGACACCGCTGGTGTGTTCGGCGATGAAGGCGTGGTCGAACACTGCCGGCTGGTCATTGAGCTGCGCCTCACGCTCCCACTGCAGCAAAAACTTGGCGATGCCGCGCATGGCCGCCATGTCGCCGCCCAGGGCCGGACGGAAGTAGGCATTGGTGGTCGGCTCGGAGCCGTTGCTGAGCATCTCAAGCGGGTGCTGCGGGTGCTGGAAGCGCTCCAGGCCACGCTCCTTGAGCGGGTTGAAACACACCACCTGGGCACCACGTTTGACCGCTTCGCGCAGCGGTTCGAGCATGCGCGGGTGGTTGGTGCCGGGGTTCTGGCCAATCACGAAGATCGCGTCGGCCAGCTCCAGGTCATGGAACACCACGGTGCCCTTGCCCACTCCGAGGGTTTCCGACATGCCGGCGCCGCTGGCCTCGTGGCACATGTTCGAGCAGTCGGGGAAGTTGTTGGTGCCGTAGGCGCGCACGAACAGCTGGTAGAGAAACGCCGCCTCGTTGCTGGCCCGGCCCGAGGTGTAGAACTCGGCCTGGTCGGGGGATTCAAGGGCGTTCAGGTGCTCGCCGATCAGGGCGAAGGCCTCTTCCCAGCTGGTTTCGACGTAATGGTCGGTGGCGGCGTCGTAACGCATCGGGTGGGTCAGGCGGCCCTGGTATTCCAGCCAGTAGTCGGTCTGCTCGCGCAGCGCGCTGACGCTGTACTTGGCGAAGAACGCCGGGTCCACCGAACGGCCGGTGGCTTCCCAGTTGACCGCCTTGGCGCCGTTTTCACAGAACTTGACCATGTCGCTTTCCGGCGACTCGCCCCAGGCGCAGCCGGGGCAGTCGAAGCCGCCGTTCTGGTTGGTCTTGAGCATGGCCCGCAGGTTCTTGAAGGCGTTCTCGCTGCCCAGCCAGCTCTTGGTCACGCTTTTCAGCGCGCCCCAGCCGGCGGCCGGCCCCTTGTAGTCCCTGATGTGTTGGTCCTGGCTCATGCGGTCGATCCTCACGCGGGCATTTGAAAGGTGCGGCAGGTCCCGTGGCCTGCTGCTTGCTTCCAGCCTATTGAGGGGGTGGTGGGGGCGTCCAATCGAAATGTCTTACGCTGTGATAGGTGCTGTCGATCATGCTGTGATGCAGGCCTGTGCTGGCCTCGCGCGTGGCAAGCGCGCTCCCACGACAAGCCCGATGAATAAAGGCCTGCACTCGTGATAGAGGCTGTCGATCAAGCGGTCAGGCAAAGCAATTTGACGCTGCTGGCCACCGGCGTTAGCTTGGATCGCATAGCCCTTTTTCCTTCGAGCGCATCTGTGCAACAGCCCCCGGCCCTGATCGACGGTTTCAATCGCAAAGTCGACTACCTGCGGATGTCGGTCACCGACCGCTGTGACTTCCGTTGCGTCTACTGCATGGCCGAAGACATGCAGTTCCTGCCGCGCCAGCAGATCCTCAGCCTCGAAGAGCTATACCAGGTGGCCGAGCGCTTCGTCGCCCTGGGCACCCGCAAGATCCGCCTGACCGGCGGCGAGCCGCTGGTACGCCAGGGTATCGTCGGCCTGTGCCAACGCATCGCCGCCCTGCCTGGCCTGCGCGAACTGTGCCTGACCAGCAACGGCTCGCAGCTCGGCCGCCTGGCCCAGCCGCTGTTCGATGCCGGCGTCACGCGCCTGAACATCAGCCTCGACAGCCTCGACCCCGAGCGTTTTCGCGCCCTCACCCGCACCGGCGATTTGCAGCAGGTGATCAACGGCATCGACGCCGCCCGCGCCGCAGGTTTTCGCCGCACCAAGCTCAACGCGGTGGTGCTCAAGGGCCGCAACGACGACGAAATCGTCGACCTGGTGCGTTTTGCCATCGATCGCGAACTGGATATCTCGTTCATCGAAGAGATGCCCCTGGGGGTGATCAGCGAGCACCAGCGTGGCGAGTCGTACTGTTCCAGCGACGAGGTGCGCGAGCGCCTGGCCGCGCACTTCACCCTGGTCGAGTCGGCCGAATCGTCACAAGGCCCGGCCCGCTACTGGCGCCTGGCCGAGGCGCCGAATACCCGGGTCGGCTTCATTTCGCCGCACAGCCACAACTTCTGCGCCACCTGCAACCGCGTGCGCCTGACCGTCGAGGGCCGGCTGCTGCTGTGCCTGGGCAACGAGCACTCGGTGGACCTCAAGCAGGTGCTGCGCCAGCACCCCGGCGACAGCGCCCGGCTGGAAGCCGCCATCCGCGATGCCATGCAGCTCAAGCCCTACCGCCATCACTTCGAGGTGGGCGGCGAGGTGCAGATCCTGCGTTTCATGAACATGACCGGCGGCTGATAGCCCGCCTCTGGAACCGCCTTGATCGTCCACCCACGCCCCGACATGCTGCGCGTGCTGTTCACCCTCAAAGGCTCGATTCTCAAGCGCATCGCCGTGCGCTGCCTGGCAGTGACCTTGCTGGCGGCCCTGATCGTGCTGGTGGAGCGACACTACCCGGCGCTGTTCTACCCGGTCAGCGCCACGCCGTTCACCCTGCTGGGCCTGTCGCTGTCGATCTTCATGAGCTTTCGCAACAACGCCTGCTACGACCGCTGGTGGGAGGGCCGCAAGGCCTGGGGGCGGATGATCATCGAGGTGCGCTCGTTCACCCGCGAAAGCGTGGTAATTGCCGACCAGCAACTACGCGCGCACTTGCTGCGCAGCCTGTGCGGTTTTGCCCATGCGCTGAATGCGCGGCTGCGCAACGAAGATGAGCTGCGCGCGGCCCGCCCGTGGCTGAACGAAGCCGACCGGGTGACCCCGCACAACGTCTGCAACGGCATTCTCCAGGCGGTCGGCGAGCACTGCGCACAACTGCCGGTCAGCGAGTTCCGCTACACCCTGCTGGAGCAGCGCCTGACCGGCCTTGCCGACGTGCAGGCCACCTGCGAGCGGATCAAGGGCACACCGCTGCCCTTCCCCTACACCCTGCTGCTGCACCGCACCATCTACATCTTCTGCCTGCTGCTGCCGTTCGCCCTGGCCGAGCCGCTGGGCTGGCTGGCGCCGCTGTTCACCACCATCGTCAGCTACACATTCTTTGGGCTGGATGCGATCGGCAACGAGCTGGAAGACCCGTTCGGGCGTGACGAGAACGACCTGCCCACCGATGCCCTGGTGCGCACCATCGAGCGCGATGTGCTGGCGGCGCTGGGGCATGAGCCGTTGCCGCCGGCGTTGCAGCCGGTGGAGCATGTGTTGAGCTGAAGCGCCGCGCACTCCTGTACCGGCCTCTTCGCGGGCAAGCCCGCTCCCACAGGGTCACCTGTTTGCTCAGGCACCCAGTCATCCTGTGGGAGCGGGCTTGCCCGCGAAGAGGCCGGTACAGACAACCATCAACCGCGGCTTTCGCACAGCCCGATGGGTTTCAGGTGCGCGACAAAATTGCACGGCCGGTGCCGGGCATCGAGCTGTTCAGCCAGAATCCCTTCCCACGCCGTGCGGCACGCCCCGGTGGAGCCGGGCAGGCAGCACACCAGGGTGCCGTTGGCCATGCCGGCCAGGGCCCGGCTCTGCACGGTCGAGGTGCCGATATCGAGGATCGACAGCGCCCGGAACAGCTCGCCGAAACCATCGATGCGCTTGTCCAGCAGGCAGTCCACCGCTTCCGGGGTGCTGTCGCGGCCGGTAAAGCCGGTGCCACCGGTGATCAGCACCACCTGCACCTGCTCGTCGGCAATCCAGGTGGCAACCTGGGCGCGGATCTTGTACAGGTCGTCCTTGAGCAGCTCGCGCGCCACCAGGCGGTGGCCTACGCCCACCGCGCGGGTGGCCAGCAGCTCGCCGGAGGTATCGGTGTCGTAGCTGCGGGTGTCGCTGACGGTCAATACAGCGATGTTCAGCGGCACAAAGACCGCGTCGGGTTTGACGCTCACGGTGAAGCTCCTTGAATGGCAGTGTGGGCAACGCTAGAGCTGCGGCGGGTGGGCGTCCAATAGATATGGCGTACCGGGTGATCGACAGGCTTTATCGCCTGCCCGGGCCCCATCGCGTGTAGGAGCGGCCTTGTGTCGCGAAAGGGCTGCAAAGCAGCCGCGGCGATTTTGCATGATGCCGAGATCTGGGGCCGCTTCGCGCCCCTTTCGCGACACAAGGCCGCTCCTACACAGGCGAACGCGCCAGCATCCATTTGTGGCCATAACCCACCCCAGTTGGTTAAGGTCTCCCCATCCAGCACAGCCAGGCCAGCCCATGGACATCAAGCAGCTCAAGTTCCTCATCGCCCTCGACCAGACCCGCCACTTCGGCCAGGCTGCAGCGCTGTGCCATATCACCCAGCCGACGCTGTCCATGCGCCTGCGCAACCTGGAAGACGAACTGGACCTGGTGCTGGTGAAACGCGGCCAGCGCTTCGAGGGCTTCACCGAGGCCGGCGAGCGCATCCTGGCCTGGGCCCGCACCCTGCTCGCCGCCCACGACGGCCTGCAGGCCGAGGCGGCCAGCTGCCGTGGCCAGGTGGTCGGCAGCCTGCGCCTGGGCACCGTGCCGCTGGCCAGCTTCAACCCCATGCACCTGCTGCTGCCGTTGCGCGAAAAATACCCCGAGCTGCAGTTTCAACTGAGCTCCCACAGCACCGAGCAGATCATGGACGGCCTGAGCCGCAACCAGTTGGACCTGGGCATTTGCTACCTCGACCAGGTCAACGCCAACTTCTTCGAAGTGATCGAGCTGGGCACCACCACCATGGGCCTGCTGCATGACACCCGGCATTTCCAGTTCGAACACGACAGCCTGCGTTGGGAGGAGCTGGAGGATATCCCGCTGGGCCTGCTGAGCAAAGGCATGCACTACCGCCAGTCGCTGGACCTGAGCTTTCGCAGCCGCAGCCTCGAGCCCAACGCAGTGCTGGAAAGCGACTCGACCTTCCAGCTGATCCAGGCCATCAACACCGGCGTGTGCTGCGCCGTCATGCCGCTGGGCTGCGGCCTGGAAGATCTCAGCGAACACACCCGCATCATCCCCATCGTCGACGCCAGCATCCACAGCCCGGTGGGCCTGCTATTGCGCCGCAGCGAACCGCGCTCGGCCATTGCCGAGCAGTGCTTCAGCGAAGCGCGGGCGCTGTTTCAGCCCTCCTGAGCCGTGGCCTGGCGGTACTGGCGCGGGGTAAAGCCGGTGAGCTGACGGAACTGCCGGCTGAAGGCGCTGTGGTCGGTGTAGCCACAGCGCAGTGCCACCTCGGTGATTGGCAAATCCGAATGCAGCAGCCGGTGGGCGTGTTCAAGCCGCGCCTTGTGGATCATCTGCCGTGGCGTGAGGTGGAACACCCGCTTGCAGTAGCGCTCCAGCTGCGCCACCGAAATACCGGCGATGCGGGTCAGCTCGCCCATGGTGATGGGCTGGTGAAAGTGCTGGCGAATGTGCTCATCGACCGCCGCCAGGCGCTGGTAGGCCGGGTGGGTGTCGGCGGCTGACTGCAGGTCTACCGAAATGCCCACCAGGCCGATGATGGTGCCCGCAGGGTCATGCAAGGGGCGCTTGTGGGTCAGGCACCAGCCAGGCTCGCGGCTGCCGTACAGGTGCAGCTCCAGCTGGTCTTCCAGCACCAGCCCCTCTTCCAGCACCCGCCGGTCCTGCTCGGTGTAGCCGGGGCCCAGGCGCGCCGGAAACACCTCGGCGCTGGTCTTGCCGAGCAAGGGCTGCAACTGCTTGAGGCCGCAGCGCTGCACCAGGGTGCGGTTGGCCAGCACGTAGCGGGCCTGGGTGTCCTTGATGAAGATCGCGGCGTTGGCGATCACGTCGAGCATGGGCAGCAGCAACTGCACACTGGCCAGCAGGCTTTCGAGATTCACCGGCTGATAGTGATCGAAGGTGTGCAGCAAGGTGTCGTGTGTCATCGGGCCTCTCTATCGAATGCACCGGCCTCTTCGCGGGTAAACCCGCTCCCACAGGTTAGTCACTGCACTCAAGTGCGGCGAAATCCTGTGGGAGCGGGTTTACCCGCGAAAAGCCCAGCACCGCTCTACAACCCAAGTGCAGTAAGGCCTGCAGACTACCTATTGCCTCATCTGCAGCACCACTCCTTTCTGCAACTATGCCGATTTCGTCATCCACCTTGCAGAAAACCATCAAGAACCGATACCCCCGACCGGTCCACTCTATGCCCCACGCAAGCCGCCCCATACCTACAAGAGCGCGGCCGTAACAAGCCGCAACGTGACATCAGACCTGCCTATCCAAAACCTACAAAAAGGCGCACCCATGTCAGGCAAATTCAAGAAGCAATTGTCATTGCTGGACCTCACCTTCATCGGCCTCGGCGCCATCTTCGGCTCCGGCTGGCTGTTCGCCGCCAGCCACGTCTCGGCCATCGCCGGGCCGGCGGGCATCCTCTCCTGGTTCCTCGGCGGCTTCGCCGTGCTGCTGCTGGGCATCGTCTACTGCGAACTGGGCGCCGCCCTGCCGCGGGCCGGTGGCGTGGTGCGCTACCCGGTGTACTCCCACGGCCCGCTGCTGGGCTACCTGATGGGGTTCATCACCCTGATCGCGTTTTCCAGCCTGATCGCCATCGAGGTGGTCGCCTCGCGCCAGTACGCCGCCGCCTGGTTCCCCGGGCTGACCAAGGCTGGCTCCAGCGATCCCACGGTGCTCGGCTGGCTGGTGCAGTTCGCCCTGCTGGGGTTGTTCTTCTTCCTCAACTACCGCAGCGTGAAAACCTTCGCCAAGGCCAACAACCTGGTCAGCGTGTTCAAGTTCATCGTGCCGCTGCTGGTGATCGGCGTGCTGTTCACCTTCTTCAAACCGGAAAACTTCGAAGTGCAGGGCTTTGCCCCGTTCGGCCTGTCCGGCGTTGAAATGGCGGTGTCGGCCGGCGGCATCATCTTCGCCTACCTGGGCCTGACGCCGATCATCTCGGTGGCCAGCGAGGTGAAGAACCCGCAACGCACCATCCCCATCGCGCTGATTCTGTCGGTGCTGCTGTCCACCGCCATCTACGCCCTGCTGCAACTGGCCTTCCTCGGCAGCGTGCCGACCGAAATGATCGCCAACGGCTGGGCCGGCATCTCCAAGGAACTGGCGCTGCCCTACCGTGACATCGCCCTGGCCCTGGGTGTGGGCTGGCTGGCCTACCTGGTGGTGGCCGACGCGGTGATCTCGCCCAGCGGCTGCGGCAACATCTACATGAACGCCACCCCGCGGGTGATCTACGGCTGGGCGCAGACCGGCACCTTCTTCAAGTACTTCACCCGCATCGACGAGCAGTCCGGCATCCCGCGCCCGGCGCTGTGGCTGACCTTTGGCCTGTCGGTGTTCTGGACCCTGCCGTTCCCGTCGTGGGAGGCGCTGATCAACGTGGTTTCCGCCGCCCTGGTACTGAGCTACGCGGTGGCCCCGGTCAGCGTCGCCGCCCTGCGCCGCAACGCCCCCGGCATGCCGCGCCCGTTCCGGGTCAAGGGCATGAGCGTGCTCGGCCCGCTGTCGTTCATCATCGCCGCGCTGATCGTCTACTGGTCGGGCTGGAACACCGTGTCCTGGCTGCTGGCCCTGCAAATCGTGATGTTCGTGCTGTACCTGCTGTGCCGCCGCTTCGTGCCCACCGAGCACTTGTCGCTGGGCCAGCAGGTGCGCTCCTCGGCCTGGCTGATCGGCTTCTACGCCGTGACCATTGTGCTGTCGTGGCTGGGCAGCTTCGGCGGGCTGGGGGTGATCGGCCACCCGTTCGACACCGTGGTCGTAGCCGCTGCTGCCCTGGGCATCTACTACTGGGGTGCGGCCACCGGCGTGCCGGCGCACCTGGTGCGGCTGGATGGCGAGGATGAAAGCGAGGCCACTACACAAGCACTGGGCGGCCATCGCACTGGCGCACTGGCTTCTTGAGGGCTGACGGCCCTATCGCCGGCAAGCCGGCTCCTACAGGGGCCGCGCAGGCCGATGTGCAACACAACAACGCAACGGACACGCCCATGAAACAGATCCACGTCATCGACTCACACACCGGCGGCGAACCGACCCGCCTGGTGATGAAGGGCTTCCCCGCCCTCAGCGGCCGGACCATGGCCGAACAACGCGACGAACTGCGCGAACTGCATGACCACTGGCGCCGTGCCTGCCTGCTGGAGCCACGCGGCAACGATGTGCTGGTGGGCGCGCTGTACTGCCCGCCGGTGTCGGCCGAGGCCACCTGCGGGGTGATCTTCTTCAACAACGCCGGCTACCTGAACATGTGCGGCCACGGCACCATCGGCCTGGTCGCCTCGCTCCAGCACCTGGGCCTGATCGGCCCGGGCGAGCACCGCATCGACACCCCGGTCGGCCTGGTCAGCGCCACCCTGCACGATGACGGCGCCATCACCGTCGCCAATGTGCCGTCCTACCGCTACCGCAAGCAGGTGGCGGTGGATGTGCCGGGCCACGGTGTGGTGCACGGCGACATCGCCTGGGGCGGCAACTGGTTCTTTTTGGTCAGCGAGCACGGCCAGCGCATCGAACTGGACAACCGCGAAGCCCTCACCGAGTACACCTGGGCCATGCTCAAGGCCCTCGAAGCCCAGGGCATCACGGGTGAAAACGGCGGCCTGATCGACCACATCGAGCTGTTCGCCGACGACCCGCACGCCGACAGCCGCAACTTCGTCATGTGCCCGGGCAAGGCCTACGACCGCTCGCCCTGCGGCACCGGCACCAGCGCCAAGCTGGCGTGCCTGGCCGCCGACGGCAAGCTCGGCGAAGGCCAGGTGTGGACCCAGGCCAGCATCACCGGCAGCCAGTTCCAGGGGCGCTTCGAGCGTATCGGCGAGCGTATTCGCCCGTTCATCACCGGCCGCGCCTACCTGACCGCCGACAGCACCCTGCTGATCGACGAGCAAGACCCTTTTGCCTGGGGCATCTGACCCCGTTTTTTCCGACTGAACATTGCCAGGAGTGACACCATGAACACCAACATCTTCACCGGCACCATGCCCGCCCTGATGACCCCCTGCACCGCCGAGCGCAAGCCGGACTTCGACGCCCTGGTGCGCAAGGGCCGCGAACTGATCGAGGCCGGCATGAGCGCGGTGGTGTACTGCGGCTCAATGGGCGACTGGCCGCTGCTGACCGAGGCCGAGCGCCAGGAAGGCGTGGCGCGCCTGGTGGCGGCAGGCATCCCGACCATCGTCGGCACTGGCGCGGTGAACTCCCGCGAAGCCGTGGCCCATGCCGCCCACGCCGCCAAGGTTGGCGCCGCCGGCCTGATGGTGATCCCCCGCGTGCTCAGCCGCGGCGCTTCGCTGATTGCCCAGAAGCACCACTTCTCGGCCATTCTGGCTGCAGCGCCCAAACTGCCGGCGGTGATCTACAACAGCCCCTACTATGGCTTTGCCACCCGCGCCGACCTGTTCTTCGAACTGCGCAGCCAGCACCCCAACCTGATCGGTTTCAAGGAGTTCGGCGGTGGCGCCGACCTGCGCTACGCCGCCGAGCACATTACCTCCAAGGATGACGACGTGACCCTGATGGTCGGCGTGGACACCCAGGTGGTGCACGGCTTCGTCAACTGCAACGCCACCGGCGCCATCACCGGCATCGGCAACGCCCTGCCGCGCGAAGTGCTGCAACTGGTGAGCCTGAGCAAGCAGGCGGCCAAGGGCGATGCCCGCGCCCGCCGCCTGGCCCGCGAGCTTGAGTCGGCGCTGGCGGTGCTGTCGTCGTTCGATGAAGGTTGCGACCTGGTGCTGTACTACAAGCACCTGATGGTGCTCAACGGCGACACCGAGTACAGCCTGCACTTCAACGACACCGACGCCCTCACCGACGCCCAGCGCAACTACGCCGAGCAGCAGTACGCGCTGTTCCGCCAGTGGTACGCCAACTGGTCGGCCGAGCAGAACCTGGCCTGACCCCTGGGGCTGCTTCGCAGCCCTTGTGGGAGCGGGTTCACCCGCGAACACCGGCGAAGCCGGTGCCAGGCACCGTGTCGCCCTTTTCGCGGGTGAACCCGCTCCCACAGAGCCCAATGCAGAACTCCACTCCAAAGGACGCCCCATGACCCTCACCGGCAACCTGCTGATCGGCCAACGCGCCGTGCCCGGCACCGAGGCGCCAATCCGCGCCATCGACCCGGCCACCCACCAGCCGCTCGAACCCGCCTACGCCGGCGCCAGCGCCGAACACGTGGCCCAGGCCTGTGCCCTGGCCTGGTCGGCGTTCGATACCTTTCGCGAAACCTCGCTCGAACAACGCGCCCACTTTCTCGACAGCATCGCCCAACAGATCGAAGCCCTGGGCGATGAACTGATCCACCGCGCCGTCGCCGAAACCGGCTTGCCGCCTGCCCGCATCCAGGGCGAGCGTGGGCGCACCTGCATGCAGCTGCGCACCTTCGCCCGGGTGGTGCGAGCCGGCGAATGGCTGGACGTGCGCATCGACCCGGCGCTGCCCGAGCGCCAGCCCCTGCCCCGCCCCGACCTGCGCCAGCGCCAGGTGGCCCTGGGCCCGGTGGCAGTGTTCGGCGCCAGCAACTTCCCCCTGGCCTTCTCGGTGGCCGGCGGCGACACCGCCTCGGCCCTGGCCGCCGGCTGCCCGGTGGTGGTCAAGGCCCACGGCGCCCACCCCGGCACCAGCGAGCTGGTCGGCCGCGCCGTGGCCCTGGCCGTTGAACAGTGCGGGTTGCCCGAAGGGGTGTTCTCGCTGCTGCACGGCAGCGGCCGTGCAGTGGGCCTGGGCCTGGTCAACGACCCGCGCATCAAGGCTGTCGGTTTCACCGGCTCACGCAGCGGTGGCCTGGCCCTGCTGCACGCAGCCCAGGCACGCCCGGAGCCGATCCCGGTGTATGCCGAAATGGCCTCGATCAACCCGGTATTCCTGTTCGAACATGCCCTTGAGCAGCGTACCGACGCACTGGCCCAAGGCTTCGTCGCCTCGCTGACCCAGGGCGCCGGGCAGTTCTGCACCAACCCGGGGCTGGTGATCGCCCGCCAGGGGCCGGCGTTGCAGCGCTTTGTCGAGCAGGCCAGCGAGCACGTGCGCCAGGCCGCCGCGCAGACCATGCTGACCCCGGGGATCTTCAGTGCCTATGAAGCAGGCGTGGGTGCACTGGCCGAAAACCGCAACGCGCAAACCGCCGCCAGCGGCCAACCGGCCCAGGGGCCGAACCAGTGCCAGGCGCAGTTGTTTGTCACCGACGCCCGGGACTTTTTGGCCGACGAGGCATTGCAGGCCGAAGTGTTCGGCGCAGCCTCGCTGGTGGTGGCCTGCGACAGTGATGAACAGATCCGCGAGGTTGCCGAACACCTGGAAGGCCAGCTGACCGCCACCCTGCATCTGGTCGATGCCGACCTCGCCTGCGCCCGCAGGCTGCTGCCAACCTTGGAGCGCAAGGCCGGGCGCATTCTGGTCAATGGCTGGCCGACCGGGGTGGAGGTGTGCGATGCCATGGTCCACGGCGGCCCATTCCCTGCCACCTCCGATGCCCGCAGCACTTCGGTGGGTACTGCGGCGATCCTGCGCTTCCTGCGCCCGGTGTGTTACCAGGGCTTCCCGGATGCGCTGCTGCCGCAAGCCCTGCAACAGGGCAACCCGCTGCAGCTGCGGCGGCTGCTCGACGGCCAGCGGGAAGCCTGAGCCATGGCCGACATCGACACCGATATCGCCGTGGTCGGCGCCGGCATCGTCGGCGTGGCCTGCGCCCTGCAACTGGCCCGCCAGGGTAAGCGGGTGCTGCTGCTCGACCGCCAGGCCCCGGGCCATGGCGCCTCGTGGGGCAATGCCGGGCACCTGGCCACCGAGCAGGTGTTCCCGATTGCCGACCTGTCGATCCTCAAGCGCCTGCCAAGCATGCTGATGGACCCCATGGGCCCGCTGCGCCTGGACTGGAAGTACCTGCCCCGCGCCCTGCCCTGGTTCACCCGGCTGCTGCTCAACCTGCGCCCGGCACCGTTCGGGCGCAGTGTGGCCGGCATCCGCGCGCTGAACGAAGGCAGCCTGGGCGCCTGGCAGCGCTTGCTTGGCTCCATCGGGCGGCTCGACCTGCTGCGCGAAGACGGCTCGTTGCTGGTGTTCGAGCGGCCCGAGTCAGGCGCGGCGCTGCAGGCCCTGCGCGGGCGCATGCAGCAACAAGGTGTAGCGGTGGATAGCTGGTCGGCGCAGCAGGTACGCGAGGCCGCCCCGCAATTGAGCGAAACGCTGCAGGGTGGGCTGTTCTTCCCGCGCACCGGGCATTTCATCGACCCGTACCGGGTGGTCAACGCGTTGTTCGAGGCAGCACTGACGGCCGGTGTGCAGTTCGCCAGCCGCGAGGTGACAGGTGGCCGGTTGCAGGGTGACGGCGTCTGCCTTGCCAGCAGCCAGGGCCAGGTGCGCGCGCGCCAGGTGCTGGTGGCCTGCGGCGCGCATTCGGCAACGCTGGTCAAGGCCCTGACCGGCAAGGCCGTACCGCTGGACACCGAGCGCGGTTACCACCTGATGCTGCCGGCCGAGCACGGGCGGCTGCCGTTCGCAGTCACCTCACTTGAGCGCAAGTTCATCATGACGCCCATGGCAGACGGCCTGCGCCTGGCCGGCACTGTAGAGTTCGCCGGGCTCGACGCGCCACCGAGCATGCAGCGGGCGTGGCAGTTGCACCGCTTGAGCCAGGGGTTGTTCAAGCAGGATTTAAATGCCGTCGGGGCGACGCCGTGGATGGGCTTCAGGCCTTCGCTTCCGGACTCGCTGCCGGTGATCGACCGGGTAGCCGACGGGCGCGTGCTGCTGGCGTTCGGGCACCAGCATCTGGGGTTGACCCAGGCGGCGCTGACCGGGGAATGGGTGGGGCGGTTGGCTGGCGGGGGGGATTGCGCCGGGGCTTATCGGTTGGATCGGTTCTAGGGCCTCATCGCCGGCAAGCCGGCTCCTACAGGGACAGCGCCAGCCTTGAAGGCAGCGCAAATCCTGTAGGAGCCGGCTTGCCGGCGATAGGGCCGTAAAGCCCTACCAGGACTCAGCGATAGCGCTCAAGCCAATGCGCATACGGCGCCGGCAAAGTCCACGAAGCCTTGTCCACCCCCAGTTCCTTGGCCGCGGCATAGGGCCAGTGCGGGTCGGCCAGGTGGGCGCGGCCCACCGACACCAGGTCCAGCTGGTTGGCCTGCAGCGCGCCTTCGGCCAGTTGCGGGGTACCAAAGCCCCACGCCGAGGTCACCGGCAGCTCAGCCTCGCGGCGCACGCGCTCGGCGATCGGGCCCATGAACGCCGGGCCCCACGGGATGTTGGTGTCAGGGATGGTGAAACCGACGCTGACGCTCAGCAGGTCCAGGCCGCCGGCCTTGAAGCGGCGCGCCAGCTCGATGGACTCTTCCAGGGTCTGCTCGTCACGCCCGTCATATTCCAGCACGCCAAAACGCGCGGTCAGCGGCAGGTGCTCCGGCCACACTTCACGCACGGCCGCCAGGGTTTCCAGCAGGAAGCGGCTGCGGTTGTCGAAGCTGCCGCCGTAGGCGTCGGTGCGCTGGTTGGAGTGCTCGGAGAAGAAGCTCTGGCCCAGGTAGCCGTGGGCAAAATGCAGCTCGATCCACTCAAAGCCTGCATCACGGGCACGGCGGGCGCCGTCGACGAAGTCCTGCTTGACCCGCTCGATGTCAGCCAGGGTCATCTCGCGCGGCACTTTCGGCAGGTGCGCACCGAAGGCGATGGCCGACGGGGCGATGGTCTGCCAGCCGCGGGCATCATCTGCCGCAATGTGGTCGTCACCTTCCCACGGGCGGTTGGCGCTGGCCTTGCGCCCGGCGTGGGCGATCTGGATACCCGGCACCGAACCTGCAGCCTTGATGGCCTGCACCACCGGCACGAAGGCCTGGGCATGGGCGTCGCTCCAGATACCGGCGCAGCCGGGGGTAATGCGGCCTTCCGGCGCCACTGCAGTGGCTTCCACCACCACCAGGCCGGCGCCGCCACGGGCAAGGCCGGCCAGGTGCACGTGGTGCCAGTCGTTGATCATGCCGTCCTCGGCCATGTACTGGCACATCGGCGGAATGGCGATGCGGTTGCGCAGGGTCACATCCTTGAGGGTGTAGGGCTGGAACAATGCAGACATGGGAAACTCCAGGGGAAGGGTTGCATACGATTGTTCGATCATAATCGAACTATGGCAATTAGTGAAACCCCCGTTATCATGTGCCCCATGCGAACCTACACCCACCCCTCCCCCGAACACCTCACCCTGGAACGGTTGCTCTACGCCCTGAGCGACCCTGTGCGCCTGCAGATCGTCCGCCACCTGGCTGGTGTGGCCGAAGCCAGCTGCGGCGAGCTGGACGGCGGGCGGCCGAAGTCGAGCATGTCCCACCATTTCCGCGTGTTGCGCGAGGCGGGGCTTGTGTTCACCCGCAACGTCGGCACCACGCACATGAATTCGCTGCGCGGCGATATTCTGGATGTGCGCTTCCCCGGGTTGCTCGAGTGCATCTTGCGCCAGCATTGAGCATCACGGTGGCGAAGGATCGCACAACCACCCCGCACATCTGACAAGGTTACAAGGAAGGCACACCATGTCCCGCATTCTCATCGCCACGGCGCAGCCCTGCACCGACCTGGCTTGCGTCAAGTTCCTGTACCAGCGCCTGGGACTGTCACTGGCAGTAGCGCGTAGGCTGCTGGCCGACGGCAGCGCAGGCGTGTTCTACGACTGCGTACTGTTCATGAACGATTACGAGGAACGGGAGCCGGAGGTTCGCGACATCCTTGGCTTTTTCACAGCCTGCGGAGTTGCCCTGCGGGTGCACGAGCTGGATGAGGATGAAGACTGGGCGCAGTTGACGGTTGCCGAGCTCGAACAGCGGTACATCGGCGAACAGTTGCTGTTGAACATGATGGAGTCTCACGCGCTGAACGAGGTAATCGATGCCGAACATTACCTCGAGCAGACCGACCCCATCGAGGCGCCGCCAGGCATGCACAGGTTCAAGCTCCTGCTGTCGGTCGCAGAGCCCACAGAACGCGCCGATGTGATCGAGTTCGTGCATGCGCATAGCGGCTGGAGCCGGCCGACTGTGCGCTTGATGCTCAGTGCAGGCAAGGCGCGGTGTTTTTTCAGCTGTGAGTTGTTTCGCACCGACCACGCGGAGCAGGCCGAGGCCATCAGGCAGATTCTGGCGTTCTTCAACCAGCAGCAGCTTGCGCTGTGCATCATCCGGGTGGATGCCGACAGCCACTGGCAGGATGTCGACATGAGCAATTCCCCTCACCTGGAAATGACCGAAGGGCAGTTGCTCGGTTTGCTGGACGCGCTACCAGGCTGACAGTCGGCTGCTGGCACCGGCTGCGCCGGTATCGCCGGCAAGCCGGCTCCTACAGGGGGCGCGCAAACTTCGGGAATGGCGCGGTCCCTGTAGGAGATTACCCAGCCCTGCGGGCTGCGCTGTCGCGCAGAGAACAGAATTCGTAAGCGCGCCACATACCCTGTGGGAGCGGGTTTACCCGCGAAGCAAGCGACGCGGAGTCTGGCACCGGCTTCGCCGGTGTTCGCGGGTAAACCCGCTCCCACAGGGCCCTGCTAAATCAACGAGTTGTGATTTGTTCCATAGGAGCCGGCTTGCCGGCGATGGGGCCCGATCAGGCGCCCACAAAAAAGCCACGAGGCCGCCGGTGGCGACGCTCGTGGCTGGTGTTGCCGGGCAAGCCCGGCAAGCGGGGCGGCCTTACAGGGCCATGTCGTTGGCAGGCTTGCTTTCGACCGGTGCGCTTGGCTGCACGCTGGTGCCGACGCTCTGGTCGATCACTGGCGGCTTTTCAAGCTGCAGTACTTCGGCGGTGTAGTTCCACTCTTTCTGAGTGGCTGCAGCCGACTCGTTCAGCTTGGTGCCGTAGCTTGGGACGATTTCCTTGAGTTTGGCCTGCCACTCTGGGGTAGCGACCTTCTCCTTGAACACGGTCTCAAGCACGTTGAGCATGATCGGCGCAGCAGTCGAGGCACCTGGCGAGGCGCCCAGCAGGCCGGCGATGGTGCGGTCCTGGGAGGCCACGACCTCGGTGCCCAGCTTCAGCACGCCGCCCTTCTCTTCGTCACGCTTGATGATCTGCACGCGCTGGCCGGCTTGCCACAGGCGCCAGTCTTCTTTCTTGGCGTTCGGGAAGTAGGTGCGCAGGGCTTCGAAGCGGTCGTCGTCCGACAGCATCAGCTGGCCGGCGAGGTATTCCACCAGCGGGTACTGCTCGATACCCACCTTGGTCATCGGCCAGACGTTGTGCATGGTAGTGCTGCTCAGCAGGTCCAGGTACGAACCGTTCTTCAGGAACTTGGTCGAGAAGGTGGCGAATGGCCCGAACAGGATCACGCGCTTGCCATCCAGCACGCGGGTGTCCAGGTGCGGTACCGACATGGGTGGCGCGCCGGTGGAGGCAATGCCGTAGGCCTTGGCCATGTGCTGCATGGCAATGGTCGGGTTCTCGGTGACCAGGAACGAACCGCCAACCGGGAAGCCTGCGTATTCCTTGGCCTCAGGGATGCCCGATTTTTGCAGCAGCTTCAGCGCGCCGCCGCCGGCACCGATGAACAGGAACTTGGCGTCGGTGGCGTGTGCGGTGCCATCCTTCAGGTTCTTGTACTCGACGTGCCAGGAGCCGTCTTCGTTACGGGTGATGTCCTGCACTTCGCTGGACAGCTTCAGGTCGAAGTTCGGCTGGGTCTTCAGGTGGCCGACGAACTGGCGGGTGATTTCGCCGAAGTTGACGTCGGTACCGATTGGCGTCCAGGTAACCGCGAGCTTCTGGTTCGGGTCACGGCCTTCCATCATCAGCGGGACCCACTTGGCGATCTGCGCGTGGTCCTCGGAGAACTGCATCGGGCGGAACAGCGGGCTCTGCTGCAGGGCGTCGTAGCGCTTCTTGAGGAACTTGATGTTGTCATCACCCCAGACGAAGCTCATGTGCGGGGTGGTGTTGATGAACGAGTGCGGGTTCTTCAGCACGCCCTGGCGAACCTGCCAGGCCCAGAACTGACGGGAGATCTGGAACGACTCGTTGATCTCGATGGCCTTGGAGATGTTGACGTTGCCGTCTTTGTCTTCCGGGGTGTAGTTCAGCTCGGCCAGCGCGGAGTGGCCGGTACCGGCGTTGTTCCAGCCGTTGGAGCTTTCTTCGGCGACGCCGTCCAGGCGCTCGACCATTTCCATCGACCAGCTTGGCTCCAGCTCGTGCAGCCAGACCGCCAGGGTGGAACTCATGATGCCGCCGCCGACGAGCAGTACGTCGACTTTTTTGGTCTCTTCGGCGTGGGCTTGCATGAAGCTCGCCGCAACAGCCAGACCCAGCAAGGTCTTGCCAGCTTTCTTGAACATTGATCGATTCCAGTGTTGTAGAACGGAGTGAGGGCCTGTGGCTGGCCCGGGTGTTCCATGTTCTTCAGCGCAGGCTTTTTGTGATCATTGTTCAGCAGCCAGAGAACCAGAAAACGACCCAGCCTTTTGTCGAATTGACCTACAAGCTGAATCGTTTCGCGGCGGATTGTAACCGAATTGCCAGCACAAACAAATTCTGCCCCGGCAGGCAAGGCGGCAGGTTGTCTCAGGCCGATTGCAGTATTGGCGGGACACCCCTACTATTGCGAGCATTTCTCATTCGCACAACGTCAGCGCTCGCGCCGGATGCCGCCGTGGTTTCGATACCTGAAGTGAATGCCTCGCTCCACACCCTCTACCACAGCCACTCCCGCTGGCTGCTGGGCGTGCTGTACCGACGCCTGGGCTGCCGCTGCGAGGCGGCAGACCTGGTGCAGGACACCTTCGTGCGGCTGATCCAGCGCCCGCGCAGCTTCGACGGTGCCAGCGGCGAACGCTCGTACCTGGCCACCATCGCCCGCGGCTTGTGCATCGACCACTGGCGCCGCCAGCGCCTGGAGCAGGCCTGGCTGCAACAACTGGCCCTGCAGCCTGAAGCGCTGCAGCCCTCCCCCGAGCAGCGCGCAATCATTGTCGAGACCCTGCACGAGGTGGACGCCATGCTGCTGCGCCTGCCGGCCAAGGTGCGCCAGGCGTTTTTGCTGGCGCAGATCGACGGCCTGGCCTACCGCGACATTGCAGAGCGCATCGGCGTCAGCGAGCGGATGATCAAGAAGTACCTGGCCCAGGCCTTCCTGCACTGCGCCATCCTCGAAGCCGAACTCGACGGCGTGCTGGTGATGCCATGACCCAGCCCGCCCAGACACTGCGCCACGAAAGCCTGCAGCAGGCCGCACACTGGTATGTGCAGCTGCAGGACGAACCGGTTGCCCCGCAGTTGCGCCAGCAGTGGCAGCACTGGCTTGAGCAGCACGGCGACCACCAGGCCGCCTGGCTGTATGTGCAGCGGGTCGGCCAGCGCTTCGCGCCGTTGCAGGGTGAAGGCGCTGCCGCTGGGCGGGTGCTGCGCGAACAGCAATCACGCAGCTTCAGCCGTCGCAGCGGGCTCAAGTCGCTGCTGGTGCTGGGCGCCAGCGCGCTGGTCGGCTGGCAGGCCTGGCGCGGCGCGCCGCTGTCGGGCTGGACTGCCGACCTTGCCACCGGCATCGGCGAAACCCGGCAAACCCGCCTGGCCGACGGCAGCCAGCTGTGGCTGGGGGCGCAAAGCGCCATCGACCTGGACTTCTCGGCACTGGCCCGGGTGCTGCACCTGCGTTTTGGCGAAATCCTCGTGGAAACCGCCCAAGACCGACGCCGGCCGTTTTTCGTCGACACCGCGCAAGGGCGCATGCAGGCCCTGGGTACACGTTTTGCCGTGTGCCAGCAGGACGACAGCACGCGGCTGAACGTGTATGCCGGGGCGGTGGAGGTGTGCACCGCGCTGGGCGGCGAGCGGCGCATCGTGCAGGCCGGCCAGCAGGTGGACTTCAATGCCCGGGCCATCGGCGCCGGCGGGCCTGCGCAAAGTGCCGGGCAGTCATGGATCGACCGGCGCCTTAACGCCGAGGCCATGCCGCTTGCGCAGTTGCTGCAGACGCTGGGGCGGTATCGTCATGGCCACCTGGGCTGGCACCCGTCGGTGGCGGGGTTGTCGGTGATGGGGGCCTTCCCGCTGGATGACACCGACCGGGCGCTGGCGCTGCTGCAGGCGGCGTTGCCGGTGCGGGTGCAGCGCTTGACGCCTTGGTGGGTGAGTGTGGAGCCGGTTTGACAGTTATTTGAGATTGTTGGGGCTGCTTTGCAGCCCTTTCGCGACACAAGGCCGCTCCTACATCAGATCGCGCCCCCTTGTAGGAGCGGCCTTGTGTCGCGAAGGGCCGCAAAGCGGCCCCCGAGGCCAGGCCTGCAAAAAAATCTGCAAGCGCAGTTCCCTTTTGCAAATCTCGTCCGGTTTACCCCTGGCAAGCCACCTCAACCTACCGTATCGATTCCAGGGACCCGCATGCCGACGCCTTTCCACCCCGCGCTTCGCCTGGCGCTCGCCGCGCCGCTCACCCTCTGCGCCGCCGCGCCGCTGCTGCTGCCGGCAACTGCGGCCCACGCCGAGCAGGCCGTCAGCACCGAGCTGAACTTCGACATCGCCCCCGGCTCGCTGGCCGCGGCCCTCAACCAGTTCAGCGGCCAGGCCGGCATTTACCTGGCCGGCAGCAATGAATTGGCGGCCGGCAAGACCAGCCCGGGCCTGCAAGGCCGCTACAGCGTGGCCCAGGGCCTGGCCCGCCTGCTGCAGGGCAGCGGCCTGCAGGCAGTACCGCAAGGTAGCGCCGGCTACGTGCTGCAACCACTCACCGAGGGCGGCGCGCTGCAACTGGATGCCACCGCGATCAACGCCGCCGTGCTGACCGCCAACGGCCAGAGCGACACGGGCTACCGCGCCGTGACCAGCAACACCGCGAGCAAGACCGGCACCGCCCTGGCCGAGACGCCGCGCTCGGTGTCGGTGGTGACCCGCCAGCGCATGGACGACCAGCAGTCGCAAACCCTCACCGAAGTGCTGGGTTATGTGCCGGGGATTTTCTCGCCGCCGTTTGCCGGCGGTGACGGCCAGGCCGGCGACCTGTTCTTCATTCGCGGCTTCAACGCCACCGACTGGGGCTACGGCCTGTTGCGCGACGGCCTGCGGGTGCAGGGCAACCGCTACGACACCAGCAGCGAACCCTATGGCCTGGAGCGGGTGGAAGTGTTCCGTGGCCCCACTTCGATCCTGTACGGCGAAAACGCCCCGGGTGGCGTGGTCAACCTGGTCAGCAAGCGCCCCACCGCCGAGGCTCGCGGCGAGGTGCAGTTGAGCTACGGCTCGCACAACCGCCGCCAGCTGGGGGTGGATGTCTCCGGCCCGCTGACCGACGAGGGCAATATCCTCGGGCGCCTGGTGATGATGGGGCGCAAGTCCGACACGCAGATCGACCATCAGCCGGACGACCGGATGTATATCGCGCCGTCGCTGACCTTGAACTTCGATGACTTCAACAGCCTGACCCTGCTGGCCACCTACCAGCGCGATCGCACCCTGATGGAGCTGGGCCACCCCGCCGCCGGCACGTTGCTGAAAAACCCCAACGGCAAGATCGACAAGGACCAGCTGTCGGGCAACCCCGACTGGGACAACTTCGAACGTGAAACCTGGAGCCTGGGCTACGAGTTCAGCCACCGCTTCAACGACACCTGGCAGTTCCGCCAGAACTCGCGCTACCTGCAGTCGCGCATCGACCGCCAGGAAACCTGGCCGGGCTCCCTCGAGGGCGGCGGTTTCGGCACTGCCTTGAACGTCCAGTACTACGACCGCTACAACCGCTCGATCGCCTACTCGCTGGACAACCAGTTCGAAGGCCACTTCAGCCAGGGCGCGATCGAACACACCGTACTGGTCGGCGCAAGCCTGGACCGCACCTCGTTCAACCAGGACTGGGACGCCGGTGGCGGCCGCCTCAGCAACGTGTTCGACCCGGTGTGGACCGGCACCCCAAGTGCGCCGCTGCACGTGCAGAACGCCCTGCTCGAACAGACCCTGTACGGCCTCTACGGCCAGTGGCAGACCAAGGTCGACCAGTGGGTGCTGTTGCTGGGCGGGCGCCTGGACCGCGCCAACAGCCAGTTCCGCAACAAGGCCGGCACGCTCAACGCCGCCGCCGACATGGACAACTGGGACAGCGACTTCACCTGGCAGACCGGGGTGATGTACCAGTTCGACAACGGCCTGTCGCCGTACTTCAGCTACTCCACCGCCTTTGCCCCGACCCAGCAGACCGAGGCCAAGAGCGGCGCACTGGACCCGACCACCAGCGAGCAGTACGAAGTAGGTATCAAGTACGAGCCCAAGGGCTGGAACACCGCCTTCACCGCATCGGTGTACGACCTGCGCAAGAAGGACGACGTGCTGTTCGACTCGGCCGTGGGCGACTACCGCCAGATCGGCGCCAGCCGCGCCAAGGGCGTGGAGCTGGAGCTCAACAGCGACCTGACTGAAAACCTCAACCTCACCGCGGCCTACACCTACACCGATTCGCGCATCACCAAGGACGTGGCCGGCTCGCTGTACGAAGGCCACCAGATGACCGGCGTGCCGCGCAACCAGGCTTCGGTGTGGAGCACCTACCGCTGGCGCGACGGCCTGCTCAAAGGTCTGCAGGTGGGAGCCGGCGTGCGCCACTTCGACAGCACCTTCGCCTATACCCCAACCACCCTCTACGGCAAGCTCGATACCGGCGATGTGACGCTGGTAGATGCCAAGGTGGGCTACGACATCGACGAGCACTGGTCGGTGGAGGTCAATGCACGCAACCTGTTCAACCAGGAGTACGTGGCCGGCTGCAACAACGCCGGGCGTTGCTACTGGGGTGAAGAGCGCACCTTGTTGGGTACCGTGTCGCTGCGTTGGTAAGGCCACAGGTATTCAGGCCTGCGCAATACCTGTAGGAGCCGGCTTGCCGGCGATAGGGCCGGTTCCTCCGGCACAGTATTCAGCTGTGTGTCGCCAGGGCCGGCCTCATCGTCGGCAAGCCGGCTCCTACAGAGGACAAGTATTACAGGGCCGCCGCTTCCTGCAGGCTCATCGAGCGGGTTTCCGGCGCCAGCAGGATCGCCACCGCCAGGCCCAGCATGGTGATCAGCGTGGCCGCCAGCATCGTGCTGCCAATGCCGAAGCGCTCCAGCGAAATCGGCACCAGCCAGGTGCCGATGGCCGAGCTGAAGGCCGCCAGCGACGCGCCCATGCCCACGGCGAAGGCACGGATTTCGGTGGGGAACAGCTCGTTGGGGTAGACGAACTCCAGCACCTGGGCGCCGCCGATGAACAGGCCATAGGCGCCGAACAGGGTCAGCACCAGCCAGCCCTCGGCATCGGGGAACAGCGCCAGCCCCAGCAGCGACAGCCCCGACCACAGGAAGCTGTGGATCAGAATGGTGCGCCGCCCCAGGTGGTTGATCAGCCAGGTGGCGATGCAGCAGCCCAGCACCATCATCAGGGTGATGCCCACCGAGCCGAACGCCGCCAGGTTGCCGGTGAGCTTGAGCGCGCTGAACAGCTTGGGCACGAAGGCATACACGGCAAACAGCGGAATCACCGCGCAGGCCCAGAACATCACCACGAAGAAGATCCGCTTGCCGTAGCCGGCGCGCAGGGCGTCGACAAAGCTCATGGCCGGGCCTGCGGCGCGGTCATCGGTGATGTTGCGCAGCGAGAACGCCGGGCCATACACCTGGCGGATGACCTGCTCGGCCTCTTCGCTGCGGCCCTTGCTCAGCAGCCAGCGCGGCGACTCGGGGGTGCCCAGGCGGGCCACCAGCAGCACGGCACCAATCAGCGCCGGGCTGGCCATGACCGTGCGCCAGGCCTCGCTGCCAGCGTCTGCGAGCATGAAGTTGCCGGCGATATAGGCCAGCGCTGCACCGACGAACCACAGCACGGTCAGCAGCGACAGGCGCGAACCACGGGACTTTTGCGGAATGAATTCGGTCAGCAGCGAGCCGGCGGCGGTGTACTCGATGCCCACGGCCAGGCCGCACAGCAGGCGCAGGATCGACAGGGTCAGGCCATCCTGCACCCAAAGCATCGCCAGCGAGGTCACCAGTACGATGGCCGGGGCGGCGAAGTACAGCTTCTGCCGGCCCATGCGGTCGGTCAGCCAGCCACCGAAAAAGCCGCCGGCGAACACCCCGAGCAGGGCCATGGCGGCGACCATGCCCTGCCAGAAGCCGGACAGCTGCAAGGAGGCCGACATGCCCAGGGTGGCCACGCCGATGATGCTGAGGATATAGCCGACCATGACCCAGCCAAGGCCGGTACGCAGGGTGAGCAATTGATGGAAACGGTTGATCTGCACGTCATCGATCGAGACGTGTTGTACGGGGGAACTCATGAATTACCTTGGGTGCGTGCGACGGGCAGCGGCCTGCCCGTCTCTTGATGGGAACTGAAAAATCAGACTTCGCGGCCGGCGCGGAACTGGCCCCACTTGAGCACCGAGTTGACGCCGATCGACAAGAACGGCTGCGGCGGGGTCTTGCTTGGGCCGGGGGACGCCAGCAGGAAGTCGATATGTTCGTTGCGCTGGCCGGCCAGCCAGTCGGCCAGCAGCTTGCCGGTGGCGGTGCCGCGGGTGATGCCCAGGCCGTTGCAGCACAGGGCGCCGTACACGTTGGGGGCGAGTTGGCCGAAGAAGCCTTCGTGGTTCTCGGACAGGCAGATGGCACCGCTCCAGGTGTATTCGAAGTCGACCCCGTCGAGCATCGGGAAGCGCCGTTCGAACGACTTGCGGTGGGTCGGCAGGTGGCGCTGCAGCATGTTCGCCCGCGGGCGGCCGTCGGGGTAGAAGTTGAAGCTGTTGCGAATGAGGATGCGGTTGTCGACGGTGCGGCGCACGGTGCTGCCGAACGGGTGCGCCGGGATCACCCCCCACACGCCCTGCCCGCCCAGGCGGGCCTGCTCTTCAGCGGTGAGCTGACGGCTCAGGCTTGCGTAGAGGAAGGTCGGCAACAGGCGGCTTTGCAGGAAGCCGAAGTGCGAGGCAAAGCCGTTGTTGGCCAGGATCAGCTTGTCGGTGACGATGCTGCCGCGCCCGTGCACCAGGGTGATCTTGTCGCCCTGCTCCAGCGCGGTGATGGCGGTGTTCTCGTACAGGGTGACGTTGGCTGGCAGGCTGTCGGCCAGGCCCTTGACCAGAGCCGAGGGTTGCAGCAGCAGAGTGCCAGGGATGTGCAGCGCCTTCTTGTAGTAGGAGGTGCCGATGTGCGCCGGCAAGTCCTGCTCGTCAATCATGGTGGTGGCGCGGCCGATCTTCTCCAGGCCCGAGCGGTAGGCCTCCAGAATCGCGATGCCCTTGTCGCCGACGGCAGCCTGGTACTTGCCAGACTCCGACATCTGGCAGTCGATGCCGTGGGCGGCGATGATCTCGCGCAGGTAGTCCTGGCCCAGAGTGTTGAGCTTGAGCACTTTCAGTGCGGTGCTGACGTCACCGATATAGTCCTTGGCGCCGATGTCGTGGGGCACGTCGATGGCAAAGCCTGCGTTGCGCCCGGACGAACCGAAGCCCACTTCCTGCGCCTCGACCAGCACGATTTCCTGGTCGGGGAAGTTCAGCGCCAGCTGGCGCGCGGCGGCAAGCCCGGTGAGGCCGGCACCGACGATGGTCCAGCGCGCCTGCTTGTTGCCAGCAAGGCCCGGGCGAGGCTGACGCATGGGGCTGGTGTGGTACCAGCCGGGGCGAGAATCGTCGCCGGGAAGTGAAGTGATCTTATGCATTTATTATTGACTCCAGTGCTCTTGCCAACGCCGCCTTCACGCGGCGTATTCGATTGTGCAGTCCGTGGCGACGCGGGTTGCCCCGCCCTCCCTTGCCCAAACGGCGCACTGCTTGCAGGGGCGCGTGCAACCTTGGGCATGCCCGCACAGCATCCCGGCGCCAGCAGCGCCCTGACCTTGAAGTGCGGAGTTTTGTCATTCTCCGCTTCATGTATACATATTGTCTACTTTTAAAATTCCATGCGTTTGGGTGGCTAGGCAGGGCAATGGCACTGTGCAATTATTTCTGTAGACAATTTGTCTAACGAGGCGAAGACAGCCTCGAACCCGCAGTGCGACGCATGCCTGGCAGCCAAGCGCTTAGCCTTCAGCGGCGCCTGCCTTGCCTATGACGGAGCGATGCATGCAGTTGAGGAACCTGAAGATCGGCCAGCGCGCCGCCGGCCTGTTCGCCTTGTTGGGCGTGTTCGTGCTGGCAATGGGGCTGCTGTCGCTGTACGAAACCCAGCGAATGAACGAAGCCTCGGAGGATGTGCGTACCGGCTGGATGCCAGCGGTGGTGTCGCTGGGGGATGTCAGTACCAACCTGGGCCGCGCCCGCATTTTGCTGCTGGGCGCCGTGGTGCAGGCCGAGCCGGGCGAACGGGCCCGCCAGCTGGCAGCACTGGAGCAGGTGGACGCCAGCCTGGCCCACGATATCCAGGCTTACGAGCGCACGGTGATCACCACCGAGGGCCGCTTGCGCTTCGACGCCTTCACCGGCGCCTACCATGACTACCTGATGGTGCAGCGCGAAATCGTCGCCAGCCTGAAGACCGGCACCTTCGACCAGGCCAGGCAACAGGCGGCCAGTGCCCTGAGCGAGCGGGCCGAACCCATGATGGCGGCGATGAACACCTTGATCGCCTTCAATAGCAAGGGCGCCTTCGCCGCCACCGAGCGCACGGACTATGCGGCGCAGGAGGCGTTCAAGGTGACCACCCTCGCCCTGGCGGTGATCGCCGTTGCGCTGATCCTGATCGCCACCCTGCTCACCCGCAGCATCGTCCGCCCGTTGGCCGAGGCGGTGGTGGTGGCCGAGCGGGTAGCCTCCGGCGATCTGACCCGCGATATCCAGGTGCACGGCCGTGACGAGCCTGCCCTGCTGTTGCGGGCTCTTAGCCAGATGCAGCAGAACCTGCGCGAGACCATCCGCCGCATCGGCGCCTCGTCCGACCAACTGGCCTCGGCGTCCGAAGAGCTGCACCGGGTCACCGAGGACACCAGCCACGGCCTGCACCAGCAAAGCGCGGAGATCGACCAGGCGGCCACGGCGGTGAACCAGATGACCGCCGCAGTGGAAGAAGTGGCCAGCAACGCCGTCAGCACCGCCGATGCCTCCAGCGGCGCCGACCGCACTACCCGCGATGGCCGCGACCAGGTCCAGCAGGCGCTGAGCTCGCTGCAGCACCTGGTCGATGACGTGACCGGCACCTCGCGGGAGATCGAGCAACTGGCAAGCAGCGCCAATGAAATCAGCCGAGTACTCGATGTGATCGGCTCGATCGCCGGGCAGACCAACCTGCTGGCGCTGAACGCCGCCATCGAGGCTGCCCGCGCCGGGGAGGCCGGCCGTGGTTTCGCGGTGGTCGCCGACGAGGTGCGCGCCCTGGCCCACCGCACCCAGCAGTCCACCGCCGAGATCGAGCAGATGATCGGCGGCATCCAGACCGGCACCGAACGCGCGGTCAGCGCCATGCACAGCAGCCAGGGCCGCGCCAGCGGCACCCTGCAGGTGGCCCAGGGCGCCGGCCAGGCGCTGGAAGTAATCGCCGAGGCCATCGCCTCGATCAACGAACGCAACCTGGTGATCGCCAGCGCGTCGGAGCAACAGGCACAAGTGGCGCGGGAAGTGGACCGCAACCTGGTGAACATCCGCGACCTGGCCATGCAGACGTCGGCCGGGGCCAACCAGACCAGCGCAGCAGCGCAGGACCTGTCGCGCCTGGCGGTGGAGTTGAACGGCATGGTGGCGCAGTTCAAGGTTTGACGGGCCATTGGGGCCGCGTTGCGGCCCTTCGCGGGTAAACCCGCTCCCACATGAATCGCATGGCCTTCAACCCTGCCCTGTACCTGTAGGAGATCACCCAGCCCTTTCGGGCTGCGCTGTCGCGCAGAGAACTGGACTCGCAAATGCGCCACGGTCTCTGTGGGAAGCGGCCTTGTGTCGCGATGGGCTGCACAGCAGCCCCGGCAATTTTGCATGAGGCCGAGGCCTTGG